>JAGUYA010000048.1 GCA_020061545.1 Candidatus Omnitrophota bacterium | reverse complement strand
TAAAGATGCCAAATACTCTCAAAGAGATAGCCGAACTCTTAAACGGCGAATTGGTGGGGGATGCGACGCTAGTGATTACGGGCGTCTCAGGAATAAAGGAGGCACAGGAAGGCGACATTACTTTTCTGGCTAACCCTAAGTATTTGCCTCTTTTAGAAGAGACGCGCGCATCAGCAATTATCACCTCCAGAGATATAAAAAGCGCTGCCAAACCCATTATCCGCACCGAGAATCCATCTCTGGCATTTGCTAAGATAGTTTCTTTTATGGCACCCTGCGAGATAAAACATCCTCAAGGGATACACCCCAGTGTAATATTAGGTAAGGATGTATCCTTAGGTCGCAATGTGGCCATTGGCCCCTATGCCGTCATAGAAGACAGTGTAACCATAGGAGAGAATACCATTATCTATTCTGGTTGTTTCGTCGGTCATCATACCAAGATAGGAAGCAATACCTTAATCTATGCGCATGTTTCTATCCGCGAGCGCATCACCATTGGCAATCGGGTAATTATCCACAACGGTACGGTGATAGGTTCTGATGGCTTTGGTTTTGCGACTATTAGTGGATTACACCATAAAATCCCCCAGATAGGAACCGTAGAGATAGGCGATGACGTAGAGATCGGCGCAAATGTGACTATTGACCGGGCGCGTTTTGATAAAACCGTAATAGGTCGCGGCACAAAGATAGATAATCTGGTGCAGATTGCCCATAATGTAGTAATCGGTGAGAATTCTATTATTGTGGCCCAGGTGGGGATTTCTGGCAGCACCACGGTCGGTAAGAATGTTATCCTGGCTGGCCAGGTGGGGCTCGTCGGACATATCAATATTGGAGATAACGCAGTAGTGATGGCGCAGTCTGGGGTAAGTAAATCTATTCCCGCGGGAACTACGGCTTGGGGCTATCCGGCAAAACCCGCAAACATCGCTAAACGCGTAAATGCCTGCGTGCAGAATCTTCCTCGATTGTATGATACAATAGCCCAGCTGAAAAAGAGAATAGAGGAGCTGGAAAGAAAGGTTAAATGACCTACTAGATTATGGACAAACAGAGAACAATTGAAAGAGTAGTGGGTTTAGAAGGCATTGGCTTACATACCGCAAATAAGGTAACCCTAACTTTTAAGCCAGCGGATATAGATACCGGTATCAATTTTATCCGCACTGATTTACCCAATAAACCTGTTATCAAAGCATCTATTGATTATGTGCTTTCGCAGTTGCGTTCGCCACGGCGCACCTCTCTGGGACACGATAGCGTAGAGATACATAGTATCGAACATCTTATGGCAGCGTTGGCAGGTCTGGGCATAGATAATCTCTATATTGAAATTGACAATGATGAAGTACCGGGCTTGGATGGCAGTAGCCTGAATTTCTTAGAGATATTAAATAAGGCAGGCATCAAAGAACAAGAAAAGGACCGTCGCTATTATCTTGTCAAAGAGCCCATTTTTGTAGAAGAGGAGGCGGGAGCGATCGTGGCCGTGCCGGCGCAGGAATTTAAAATTTCTTATACCTTAAATTACAATCATCCCCTACTTAAAACACAGTTTCTGGAGCTCGATATAAATGACGATGCGTTTAAAAACGAATTAGCTTCCTCGCGTACATTCTGTCTGGAAAGCGAGGTAACGGAGTTACAGCAGCTGGGTTTAGGCCGCGGGGCAAATTACGATAATACCTTGGTTGTAGGTGAAGATGGTGTCATAAAAAATAAGTTACGTTATCCAGACGAATTTATCCGGCATAAGATATTGGATTTATTGGGAGATTTATATATTTTAGGCATGCCATTGAGGAGCCATATTATTGCTTTAAGAAGCGGCCACTCTTTGAATTTAAAGTTAGCCAGAAAGATACACCAGCAGAGAGAGAGGTATTCTTTGGGCGGGGTAGGAGTGGACTATCGTCCCCGGGAAGGAGGGGAATTGGATAGAGAAACCATTATGAAGATACTGCCGCATCGCGACCCTTTCTTGTTTGTGGATAAAATCATCTCTTTAGAGAAGGGCAAACAGGCAACCGGCATAAAAAATGTAAATATCAATGACTATTTCTTTAAGGGGCATTTTCCCGGCAGGCCAGTTATGCCCGGCGTTTTAATTATTGAATCAATGGCCCAAGTAGGCGGCGTAATGATGCTTTCACCAGAAGAAAATAGAGGTAAAATTGCCTATTTTATGTCTATAGATAATGCAAAATTTAGAAAACCGGTTGTGCCGGGAGATCGACTTATTCTGGAAGTCCAAGCAGGTAAGATAAAATCCAGGACAGGCCTGGTGCATGGCCGGGCATTGGTGGATGGTAAAATAGTAGCAGAAGCAGATTTAATGTTTATTTTGGTGGAAGGCTAGAGCAAAATGCAGATACATCCTACAGCCATAGTTTCTCAGAGGGCAAAGTTGGCCGACGATATCCGAGTCGGCCCTTATACTATTATTGGAGATAATGTCGTAGTAGGTCAGGGGACTAAAATTCACGCTTATTGTGTCCTGGAAGGAAATACCACTATAGGTGCGGGTTGCGAAATTTTTACCGGTGCTGTTGTGGGCAGCCGACCGCAGGATTTAAAATATAAGGACGAAAAGAGCTTTTTAGAGATAGGGGATAATAATATTATCCGTGAGTATTCTACCTTTAATCCCGGAACAGGAGACGGCGGAAAGACTATTGCGGGTAATAATAACCTTTTTATGGCTTACTCGCATATTGCCCATGATTGTATAGTGGGTAATAACTGTATCATTGCTAACAATGGAACTCTGGCTGGTCATGTCACCATTGAAGATAAAGCAGTGGTGGGTGGGCTCGTCGCTATCCATCAATTTGTCAGAGTCGGTACACTTTCTATTATCGGTGGCTGTTCTAAGGTTGTCCGGGATATTCCACCATATTCTACCTGCGATGGTCATCCTGCATCCGTATACGGCCTAAACCTTATTGGTTTAAGGCGCAATGGAATCTCAAAAGATTCCATAGAGCAGCTTAATCACGCCTTTAAAATATTTTTTAATACAGGCCTCACACCTCGCCACGCCTTAGAAAAGATAGAAAAAGAAATAAAGCCCAATAACGAAGTTTCATATCTCGTCAATTTTATAAAAAATTCTCAAAGAGGAATAGCCCACTCCTGCCGCAAGTCTACAGAGAAATAAATTATGGAAAAGATTGGTTTGATTGCGGGAAATAGAAGATTTCCGATTCTCTTTTCGCAAGCCGCCAAGAAAAGGAATTATTATATCATAGCAGTAGCCATAAAAGGCGATACCTCCCGTAAATTAAAAAAATACGTGGATAAAATCTATTGGATAGGCCTAACTGAATTCCGTCGCTTGTTTGAAATATTTAAGAGTGAAGGCATAACCAGAATAGTGATGGCGGGGCAAATAAGCCCTTATAGACTATTTAGCAAAGAGATAGAGAAAGATGAAGAAATAAAAAGCTTACTTACGGCTATAAAGGATAAAAAAGCAGACACGATATTTACAGCGGTAGCAGAAAAATTAAAGATGTCGGGTTTCCAGTTATTGGATTCTACTACCTTTATGGAAGACCTGCTATCTAAAAAAGGAACACTTACCAGAAGAGAGCCCGATTTCCAAGAATGGGAAGACATATACTTTGGGTTAGAATTAGCCAAAGCCATTGCCTATTTGGATATAGGGCAAACCGTAGCCGTGAAACACAAGGCAATAGTGGCTGTAGAGGCATTAGAAGGAACAGATAATCTCATCAGGCGCGCGGGTAAGATTACGCGTGGCAGTTTTACTATAGTTAAGGTGAGTAAGCCCAAACAGGATATGCGTTTTGATATACCAGTGATAGGGTTAAATACGGTAAAGAATCTCATCCGGGCGAGGGCTAAGTGTCTGGCTATCGAAGGAGCAAAAACCCTTTTTATAGACAAAGAGGAAAGCGTTAAATTAGCGGATGAAAAAGGTATTTCTATAGTAGCGGTTTAAAAGAAAAATC
>JAGUYA010000135.1 GCA_020061545.1 Candidatus Omnitrophota bacterium | reverse complement strand
TTGTCTAAACGCATAATATCAAAAAGGGTCTGAAACTGAATGGGATGTAAATCCATATCTGCGTCTAAAAAGAGCGTATAATCTCCAGTGATATAATGCAGGGCTTTTTTAATCGCCCTGCCTTTACCCATATTCGCAGGGTTCCTTCTGACAATAAGTTGGGGGTACTTCTGGGTAAGGGCATTGGCTTTTTCATAAGTATCATCGGATGAACCATCATCCATCACGATAAGTTCCCAAGAACAACCAAATTCTTTAAATGTCTTGGCTGTCTCTTCTATACCAGATGTGATGCGGCCTGCCTCATTATAGGCAGGCATAACTATGGATATTTTTTCTTTCAGGTTCTCCATCATAATATCAGGGACAGTCCCCTTCAATCGGCGGGACACTTTCCATTGAGCTACTTTGTTTTAGCTGTGACGGAAAATGTCCCGTAACTGTTTGCGGGGACAGTCCCTTTTTTATATGCTAATAGCAAATGTATAGAAAAAAGTAAAATTGCATTTACGCATAGGATAAATTGCACCTGAATAAGATTTTTATGGAAAAATATAATTCCCAAAAACTGAAAGCCAGTAAATAAAACCAAATACTTAATAAAACGCAGGTCTTTTATGGAAAGAAAATAAGCTATCATAATGTACAAGAGCGCAAAAAAACTCATCGAGATACTAAACAATCTTCCCAGAAATACAGATTCTGGATAAGCCTTGCCTGTTAAAACCGTTAATACTTGGACAGGGAAAAAATTATAGATAAAAATTGCGCAAATAGATAAGGCTGAAATATAAAAAAGCGACTTTTTTAGGGTAGAGGTGGTATCCATATTTTTTGCGTTTAAGCCGCTGGTCCTGGGAAACATTACCATACTGATTGCCCCGGGTAAAAAGAGAAAAATTTTTCCTACCATCTGGGCTAAAGAATAAAATCCGGAATTTCCTTCTGAAAAGTAAAATTTTACTAAAACCATATCGAAACTCACCAGGGCAATAAAACAGAAATTGCTTATCGCTACAGGAAATAAATAAATCAATATCTCTTTATAGTTGATATTTTCTCTTGCGGCTCTCGTGGAAATAAAAAACGTCTTAAGAGGTAGAAAATAAATGGCAAGACCGATTAAGCTAGAGGCTAACAGGGCACCTAAAGCTCCTGCGATATTATATCCTAAAAGGATAAATATGAAGGTAAGAAATAATTTTAATATACCGGTTATGGCTGAGGCGGAAGTTAACCAACCGAAAAGTTCTAATCCCTGCACTCCTCCCGAAAAAACCGGGGCGAGACAAGTCGAAGCAAGCAGTAGAGCTAAGATACCACCCGAAAGAACTGACGGAATCTTCAATATGTTTATGATATAAATCGAGGCGAACCAAAAAATTAAAAAAGTAGAAATTGCTAAAATTGAACTTTTCTTAAAGAGGTCGGATAGAAAAAACCTGATTTTAGCAACCTGATTACGAGCATTAAATTCTGACGTGTATTTGGTCACCGCTATCTGAAGTGTCCCTAACGGTGCAGCAATCAGCATATATATAGAGAGTAGAGAGTTAAATGCTGCAAAATCCGAAGCAGACAGTTTATGCGCAATTAATAATTGATACATAAGATTTAGAAAGTTCGCTAAGGAAGTCCCGGCGAAAACCAAAATTATATTTTTACTGAAATGGTCTAAATTTTTAAATTTATTTAGCATCAGCTTAAACGATAATCTTCAGGAATCTTCGGGAACCCACCTTAAGAACACCGCCTTTTATAGGCACAAAATTCTCTTGCCTAACCTTAGAGTTATCCAAAGACACTGCTCCCTGTTTTATTAATCTGCGCGCCTCGTTTCCGCTTTTCACCAATCTACTATTCAATAATATAGTTGTAATTGACTGTTTCCCGTCTGTTTTATATTCGGGTATATCCTGCGGCAATTCTCCTTGACTAAATACGCGCTCAAATTCCTGTCTTGCTTTTTTAGCTAATTCCCTGCCGTGGTATTGACGAGTAATATTCTCTGCCAGGCTTAACTTTGCTTCTTTAGCATGCAATTTCTTGACAGCCTCTAAATCCTCATCAGTAAGTAAGGTATAATATTTAAACATCAATTCATCGGATATAGACATAATCTTTCCAAACACCTCTCCCAAAGTCTCATTAATCCCGATATAATTTCCGTAAGACTTGCTCATTTTTTGTTTCCCATCAGTTCCTTCCAGAAGCGGCATAGTAATAATTACTTGTTGCGACTGACCAAGATCTTTCTGCAATTCTCTTCCGACAAGGAGATTAAATTTTTGGTCTGTTCCACCGAGTTCTATATCTGCATTCAGAACAACAGAATCGTAACCTTGTAGTATTGGATAAATAAACTCTGACATATACAACGGCTTCATCTCTTTTATCCTTAAAGAAAAATCATCGCGCTCAAGCATCCTTGTTGCTGTATAATGCGTAAGCAACCTTCCGAACTCAAGGCCTTTCATTTTATCAAACCATTTACTGTTGAATGCAATTTGGAGTTTTTTCATATCAAGAATCTTGGAGATTTGTTTTTTATAAGTCTGGGTATTCTTAGCTATCTCTTCCGGAGAAAGTTGTTTTCTCAATTCGGATTTTCCGCTGGGGTCGCCAATACGCGCAGTAAAATCTCCGATTAAAAAGATAACCTGATGGCCCAAATCCTGAAACTGGCGCAATTTTCTTAAAAGGACAGTGTGACCCAAATGGATATCCGGGCTAGTTGGGTCAAAACCCGCCTTTACCCGAAGGGGCCTATTTTCTCTTATGCTCTCTTGGAGTTTTGTTCTTAACTCCTCTTCTGAGATTATCTCCACTGTGCCGCGTTTGATAATTTCTAATTGTTTATGAATATCTAATCTTTGCATTTTATTACCTCACTTGAGGGGCACTCCTTTGACCAAAGCTAAAAGTGTCCCCAGGGGACACTTCTCCGATTGGGTTAAGAAACGTCCCTATGTTTTTGCTGAAAGGCCAATCTTTGCCTGTTCTACGTCTACCTTGATTACTTTTACTTTTAGCTTATCTCCGGGTTTCAATTGCGCTATTCTCTCTTTATCTATTTCGCTGGTATAAACCAAACCCTCTAAATCCTCATCTATCTTTACAAATACGCCAAAATCAGTCACATTCACTACCTCTGTCTCTATAACAGTATCCAAAGGATACTTAACAGCAATCTCTGGCCAGGGATTGGGCTGCAGTTGTTTTAAGCCCAAACCTATGCGTCTATTCGCAGCATCTACGGAAAGCACTACTACCTCAACCTTCTGTCCTTTTTTTAATACATCCTGGGGATGGGCTATTCTTTTTGTCCAGGATATATCTGAGATATGAATCATCCCTTCTAAATTACTGTCTAACTCTACAAATACGCCATAGGCAGTAAAACCTCTGACCTTTCCCTGGGCTTTTGTACCGGACAGATATTTAGATTCAGCTTCTAACCAGGGATTCTGCTCCAGCTGCTTAAGGCTCAAGGATATCTTTCGGGATTCCTTATCTATGCTTAAGACCTGGACCTCTACTGTATCTTGGATAGCAAACAATTCATTAGGATTAGTGATTCTCTTTGTCCAGGATATCTCAGACACATGGATTAAACCTTCGATGCCCTTTTCCAATTCTACAAATACACCATAAGGAAGGATATTTACAACTTTACCCTTTACCTTAGAACCTGCGCTATATTTTGTCTCGATATCCTGCCAGGGATCAGGAAATCTTTGTTTTAGGCCCAAGGAGATTTTACCTGAATCTCTATCTAAATTGAGAACTACCACATCAATTTTGTCTCCTAAGGCTACTATTTCAGAAGGATGGGCAATCTTAGACCAAGACATATCAGTGATATATAAAAGCCCATCCACGCCACCGAGGTCCACAAATGCGCCGAAATCGGTTATAGCCTTAACTGTGCCTGAATATATCCCGCCCACCAACAAACCCTGCCATACTTTTTCTTTTGCCTCTTCTCTTTCTTTCTGCATTGCCTCCCGATGCGATAATATTATGCTGTGCCTTAAGTTATTTATCTTGATAATCTTGAATTTAAATACCTTATTTATAATATTTTTGTCCAAGACGCCCCTGAAGGCAGAAAGTGATGCGGGAAGAAACCCCTCTATCCCCATAACATCAATTAAAAAACCGCCCTTCACCTTCTTGATTGGTCTTCCTTCGACGAGATTCCCTTCCTTAGAATTCTGAACAATCTTATCCCATCCTTGTATGCGTATCGCCTTCTCTCGCGAAAGCCCAATCATGCCAGCTTCATCTTCTATGCAGTCAATAAAGAAGTCTAATTCATTGCCTACTTCCAAATCCTTCTTACTAAATTCAGCAATAGAGACAATGCCTTCGGATTTAAAACCCACATCTACTAATACTTCCTTGGACTTTATAGAGACAATCTTGCCTTTTATAATTTGGCCCTCTTGGAGTATCTTTATGCTTTGATTATAAAGCTGTTCCATCATAGATTTTTCTGTTGTCATTTTATATTACCTCCCTTTTTAAATGAGCA
>JAGUYA010000093.1 GCA_020061545.1 Candidatus Omnitrophota bacterium | reverse complement strand
TTCCAATGCGGGTTTGGAATTATGGGGAAACGACAATATTGTCAATTAATCTGGTCTTGCCGATAAAAACCGCTAAGGCAATTAATACTTTATTCCTTATCTTATCCACTGGTTTCAAATCTTGCGGACATACAATAGATATATATTGTATGTTGGCACTCCTTCTTTTATTTATTAATCGTCTCATCTTGCGAATAATATCTAAGGAATCTCTATTGCCTTGCCTAATCAAATCTTTAGCTTGTGTCAACGCCTGATATAACACTACGGCGTCCCTTCTTTGATCTTTATGCAAATAGGTATTGCGAGAACTCATCGCCAACCCATCTTTTTCTCTTATTGTTGGCATTGCTTTTATCTTTACCGCGAGGTTTAAATCCTCAACCATCTTCTTTATAATGATTGCCTGCTGGGCATCCTTTTGACCAAAATAGGCAACATCTGGACTAATAATATTAATAAGCTTTGTTACCACCGTGGCTACGCCTTTAAAATGTCCGGGTCTAAACTTACCGCATAAACAATCGCTTAAATCTTGGACAACCACATAGGTTTTATAATTAGCAGGGTACATCTGGCGAACATCAGGATAAAATATCACATCTGTACCTTCCTGGCGGCATAACTGGGCATCAAGTTTTAGATTTCGCGGATAGCGCTTATAATCTTCTTTCGGGCCAAACTGCATGGGATTAACGAATATACCTACTACGACTTTATCGTTTTCGCCTCGCGCCTTTCGGATAAGGCTTAAGTGGCCAACATGCAATGCGCCCATTGTTGGCACAAAACCAATAGTTTGGTCCTGAAGATGCATCTTCTTTGAGAAATCAGACATCTCTTTGATGCTGTAAATAATCTTCACCCCGCCCTTCCTTCTTTATTTATACCCCATCTCTTCCATATATTATTCAAGTATATATTATTAGGAAGAGCGGGGTTCATATAATCTCTCTTAATGGCCTCAAAACAAATTCCCGCCTAAACATGCGCGGATGAGGAATCGCCAGATTTTTTCGTTTTATAATTTTGTTTCCGTAAAGTAAAATATCCAAATCTATTGGCCGCGGTCCAAAACGCACAGTGGGTTTACGGCCTAAATCTTTTTCTATTTTTTTTAAGGTCACAAGGAGTAATTGAGGCCTAAGTGAAGTTCTGATTTTTATGGCAGCGTTCAGGAATTTCCTCTGCGCAGGGCCACCTAAGGCTTTAGTTTCATAAATCCGCGAGCTTTTCTCTATTTTTATACCTTTGATTTTGGCTAAATAATCCAATGCCTTTTGAATATTCTTTCTTCTATTTCCTAAATTGGAACCCACGCCTAAATAACAAACTACCATTTCAATGAGCACATAAGTTACGGAACAATAGTGACGTAACTTATGTGTGCGAATTGAACCCAGCTCTAATTTGGAATTAGCTTGCTATTATTCAAATTAGGGCTGGGTAAATTCAGCCAACAAACTTATGTTCGCTGTCGCTCCATAAGTTTGGGCTTCATTTAGAGGATTCTTCTTAAGCGTTCAATGGCTTCCTGGATTCTCTCTTTAGATATAGTCAGCGCCATCCGTATATAGCCTTCACCGTATTTACCGAAACCTATGCCAGGAGTAACTACAATACCTGCCTTCTCTAATAACAATGCAGAGAATTTTATGGAATCGGTGGCTCGACTATGCTCACCACCAACACTGAGCGAAGCCGAAGTGTCGGTTTTTTTAGGAATCTTTAACCAGACATAAAAGGCAGCTTTGGGTGGACTAGCCTGCCAACCCAGAGATTGTAAACCTGCGATTAAGGTGTCGCGTCTTTCTTGATAAAGCTGACATATATCTTTAATGTGTTGCTGTGGTCCTTCTAAAGCAGTAATACCTGCTAATTGGATGGCAGAAAATATACCCGAATCAATGTTAGATTTAACT
Organism: Candidatus Omnitrophota bacterium; assembly: GCA_020061545.1. Taxonomy (GTDB): domain Bacteria; phylum Omnitrophota; class Gorgyraeia; order Gygaellales; family Profunditerraquicolaceae; genus JAGUYA01. The sequence continues at coordinate 2,315 of JAGUYA010000093.1, read as the reverse complement.
TTGGCTAATGCAGAAACTAATTGTGCATTGCCACTTGCCCATCCAATACGCCAGCCAGTCATATTGTAAGTTTTAGATAAAGAATGAAACTCTATAGTTACATCTTTTGCGCCTGCGACTTCCAATAAACTGGATGGTCTGTATCCATTATAAGCAATCTCAGAATAGGCCAAGTCAGAAATCACAATAATTTTATTCTTTTTAGCAAAGTCTACTACTTCTCGATAAAAATCTATCTCGGCAGTGGCGCCAGTAGGGTTATTCGGATAATTTATATACATTAGTTTTGCTTTCCGACGGATATTAAAGGGTATTTTTTTTAGGTCAGGTAAGAATTTATTTTCTTCTTTAAGCGGTATAAGATAAGGTCTTCCTCCCGCAAGAATCGTTCCCCCTTTATAGGGCGGGTAACTTGGGTCAGGCACCAATGTATAATCGCCTTCATTCAAGAATGCCAAAGGAAAATGGGCGATTCCCTCTTTTGAACCGATTAAAGGTAGAATTTCTGTCTCCGGATTAAGTTTTACCCGAAAACGGTTGTTATACCATTTTGCAATGGCCTGACGCAGCCCTAATAACCCCTGATCTAAAGCATAACGATGAGTTAGAGGATCACTTGCTGCCTGATATAATCTATCAATAATGTGGCTAGGCGTCGGCTGGTCAGGGTCACCTACGCCTAAATCAACAATATCCCGACCTTCCTGTCTAGCTTTTCTTTTGGCTTTATCAATTTCTAAAAAAAGGTAAGGCGGAAGTGATTTTACCTTTTGAGAAAGTTTAAACATAATTATCCCTTTATTGCTTTAATACATCCTGCATGGAATATAGACCCGCGGGCTTACCCATAATCCACTTAGCTGCTTTTAATGCTCCCAAGGCAAATAAATCGCGTGTATGTGCCTGGTGTTTTATCTCAATGCGTTCAGAATTACCGCAGAATATAATGGTATGGTCACCCACAATATCACCTAATCTGATGGCATGAATAGGAATTTCTTTTCTCGTCGTATCTGCTAAAATCTGGCCGAATTTTTTGGCTGTCCCTGAAGGAGCATCTTTCTTGGCTTTATGATGTGCCTCCACAATCTCAATACTATAATCTGGCCCTAATCTTTTGGCAATCTCAGGTAATATTGCAAATAAAACATTTACGCCTACAGACATATTCGGAGAAAATACTACAGGAATAACTTTAGAAACTTCCTCAACCTTCTTTAATTGTGCATCATTAAGCCCGGTTGTTCCTAACACATAAGCCTTTTTATACCTGGCCACATAGTCTATATTCGTCTCGGTGGCGGAAGGCTCAGTAAAATCCACAAATACATCCACTAAGAATACCCCATCCGGACTGGAAGATACCCTTATCTTGCCTAAATCTTTGCCAATCATGGGTGTGCCTTTTTTCTCTAATGCCAGGGTTACTTCAAAATCGCGGTCAAAACCGGCTAACTCAAATATGCGCCTACCCATTTTTCCGCGGACACCCGCAATTCCCAGCTTAATCATGTTAATTGCTCCTTGAAATTAACTCTTGCGCAGGGATTTGGGAGCGTGCATAAGAAATTTTTCGGCAAATGTGCACAAGGATTTACGAGGAGCAAAGGGCAGTTACTACGATAAAGGCTATCCGAAGCGACGAAGTAAACCATAGTGCACGGCGAAAAATTTCAGCACGCGAGCAACATCCCACAGCAAGAAAATTTCTATAACAACCCATATTCTCTCAATGCTTTTTTAAGTTTCTCCAAATTTTCCTCAGACATAGGACACAGGGGAAGTCTTAAGTCTGGCTCGCACATATCCAATAGCCCCATTGCGGTCTTAACCGGTATGGGATTAGTTTCTATAAACATGGCTTTAATCAAAGGTAATAACTTATAATGAATCTCCCGGGCTTTTTTAAGATTTCCTTTCTCAAATTCAGCCACAAGAGCGGCGACATCTTTCGGTACGATATTAGCTACTACCGAGATGACTCCTATTCCTCCAATACTTAATATAGGTAAAGTAAGGCTATCGTCTCCTGAGATTAAGTCAAAATTTTGTCCACATAATTGTTTAATGCGTGACATCTGATCCAAACTTCCAGAGGCCTCTTTTACGCCTACGATGTTTTTACAATCACGGCTTAATTTGGCAATTGTCTCTGGCTCTATATTTACTCCTGTGCGCGAGGCGATATTGTAAAGAATAATCGGGATATCTACTGATTCAGCAATTGCCTTAAAATGCTCATACAGGCCTCTTTGCGTCGGCCGATTATAATAAGGTGAAACCTGTAAAGAGGCATCTGCTCCTGCTTTGGCAGC
>JAGUYA010000115.1 GCA_020061545.1 Candidatus Omnitrophota bacterium | reverse complement strand
TCGTAACTCGTAACTCGTAAATAAATCGCTATGGATAAATCTGATTTTATCAGCCACGTTATTTAATAAAGCGTTACCTTGGGCTATTTCTATTGCTTTATATGAAACATCTGTTGCAGTAATTATAACACCGGGCAGCAATTTAGCCAAAGATACCGCAATACATCCTGAACCAGTCCCTATATCTAATATTTTCAACTGGCTAACTGGCTAACTGGCTAACTGGCTAACTATTTTTAAAACTGTTTCTACCAAAATCTCGGTCTCAGGTCGAGGTATAAACACCTCCGGCGTTACTTTAAACTCCAAGCCCATAAATTCTGTCTTACCTAATATATACTGGAGGGGTTCGCCCTGGATCCTTCTTTTTAATGCGTTTGATATTAAAGAAGTCTTGGCCTTATCTAAAAACATCTCTTTATGCAAATATAAAGTCAGGCGGTTACAATTTAATATCTCGGTAAACAGCAATTCTACTTCGGTCATTTTATTTTGTCATTTTTTAGTTTTATTCTCCGTTGCTTTTATTAAGGCATCAGATAATTCATCTAAGTCACCTTCTAATATTGCTTCTAATTTATGTGAGGTCAGATTTATCCTATGGTCAGTAACGCGCCGGTCAGGAAAATTATAAGTGCGTATCTTTTCGCTTCTGTCACCTGAACCGATCTGAGATTTTCGCTCCTGGGAAATCTTTTTAAATTCTTCCTGTTGTTTCATATCCAAGAGTCTTGCCCGTAGAATCCTCATGGCCTTATTCTTATTTTTTAATTGTGAGCGTTCATCTTGACAGGTAGCCACAGTGCCGGTTGGCAAATGCGTGATTCTCACTGCAGAATCGCTTTTCTGCATATGTTGCCCACCTGGTCCTGAAGACCTGTAGGTATCTATCCTTAAATCTTTGGGGTCAATCACCAAATCCACTTCTTCGGGCTCTATTAACACTGCTACCGTAGCAGTGGAAGTATGGATGCGACCCTGCGCCTCTGTAGTCGGAACACGTTGCACCCGATGCACTCCGCTCTCAAACCCGAGTCGCTTATAGGCATCTTTACCTTTTACGCTAAAGGCTACCTCTTTAAAACCTCCTAATTCATTCGCATGCGCGGACATTGACTCTACGTTCCAGGACTTCCTGGCAGCATATTTTGTATACATCCGATAAAGGTCTGCGGCAAATAACCCTGCCTCCAGACCTCCTGTGCCCTGACGTATCTCCACAATCACATCACGGCCTGAATCCTTATCCTCGCCTGCTAAAATATTTTCCAGTTTTTGCTCTAAATCCGCTTTTTTATTCTCTAAGTCTTGCAGTTCTGTCTTAGCTAACGCTAAAAATTCGCGCTCATGCTTTTCACCCAGCGTCCTTTTTAAGTCTTCTATTTCTTTAGCGATCCTTTTGTATTCCTGGAATAAAGATACCGAGTCTTTCATGTCAGAGAGCTCCTTGGCATACCGATTGTATTGCTCTTTGTCGGATACGGTTCCGTAAGAAGCCAGAAGGTGCTCTAACTCCTCATAACGTTTTTCTATTTTTTCTAATTGCTCAAACATATTTTATTTATGTGCTAATTACACGTTAAATTCCAAATAATCTCCAATTTCCAATTACCGAATGACCAAGACATACCTTAGTTTCGGACATTGTGATTTTACTGTTGTTCATTTACGCTGTCTGTTTACCGTATTTTTTCATAAATTTATCCACCCTACCCGCAGAATCCACAAACTTCTGTTTACCCGTAAAGAATGGATGACATTTTGCACATATCTCAACTCTAATGTTGGGTTTAGTGGAACGGGTATGAATGGTATTGCCGCAAGCGCAAACAATTACGCAATCCTGATACTTAGGATGAATCTTGTCTTTCATAATTATTTCCCTCTTTTCTTTTTATTGGTTCATGCTATTTAAGAATTCGTCGTTATTTTTGGTCTTGGCTAATTTTTCAATCAAGAGCTCCATTGCCTCCACATTATTCAGTTCATTCAGAACCTTCCTCAATATCCAAACTTTTTGTAATCGCTCTTGCTTAAGAAGCAGTTCTTCGTGCCGGGTGTTAGAGCGCTTTATATCAATAGCAGGGTAAATTCTGCGTTGAAACAGGTTTCTATCCAGTTGTAATTCCATATTGCCCGTGCCTTTAAATTCTTCAAAGATAACTTCATCCATACGGCTACCGGTGTCTACTAATGCCGTAGCAATAATAGTAAGGCTACCACCCTCCTCAATTGCACGTGCAGCACCAAAAAATCTCTTCGGTTTTTGTAAAGCATTAGAATCTATACCGCCTGATAATACCTTGCCGCTGTGCGGTATCACGGAGTTATAAGCCCTGGCCAGGCGGGTCATGCTATCCAAAAGAATCACCACATCCTTTTTATGCTCTACTAATCTTCTTGCTTTCTCCAGGACAATTTCCGCAACCTGCACATGTCTTTCTGGCGGCTCATCAAAAGTAGATGAGATTACTTCACCCTTCACATGCCTTTGCATATCAGTAACCTCTTCTGGTCGTTCATCTATCAATAGAACAATGAGTATCACATCAGGGTGATTAGTGGTGATGGAATTGGCAATTTTCTGTAATAACACGGTTTTACCGCTGTAGGGTTGTGCCACAATCAGGCCACGTTGGCCTTTGCCTATAGGTGTCAGTAAATCAATAATACGCATGGATGTCTCATCCGGTTTTGTCTCCAAGTTAAATTCTTCATGGGGATATATCGGCGTAAGGTTATCGAACAATACCTTGTCTTTCGCCTCTTCAGGATTCTCAAAGTTCACTGCCTGGACCTTCAAAAGCGCAAAATATTTTTCTCCCTCTTTGGGTGGACGAATTTCGCCGCTTACCGTATCTCCTGTCTTTAAGTCAAACTTCCTTATTTGCGAAGGAGATACATAAATATCATCGGGGCAGGGTAAATAATTATAATTTGGCGACCTTAAGAAACCAAATCCTTCGGCCAATATCTCTAAAACACCCTCGCCGAACATCAATCCTTCCTTCTCTGCCTGGGCCTGGAGTATCTTAAAGATGAGATCTTGCTTCTTAATCCCGCTTATGCCATTGATATTTAATTCCCTGGCTAATTTATTCAGCTCAGCAATTTTTATTTCTTTTAAACTTCTAATATCTAACTTTTCCACAATAACCTCCTTATTGCCATTACTTGTTTCTTTGTTTCCTCAATTGTACCACTGTTATCTATTATAAAATTCGCAAAACGTGACTTCACGTTTTGCGAAATCTGCGCATTAATCCTTTTTAATATATCTTGCCTGCTCAGGTCCGTTTTCTGGCGAATTCTCTCTATTTGTTTTTCTCTGGTTATTGTTACCACAATTAATTTATTTACTAAATTTTGTAAACCCTTCTCAATAAGTAAGGGTGCATCTAAAACAATAATCCCTGCCGATACCGCTTTTATCTTTTCTCTAATAATCCTGATTACTTCGGGATGCATAATCTTATTTAAACTCTCCAGCAGTTCCTTATTATTGAATACAAGTTTAGCCAATTTATTGCGATTTATGGTCCTATCTTTATTAAGTATATCCTTGCCAAAGGTGTTAATTATTTTTTTATAAATCGGGTTTTTAGGTTTAATAACCCTGTGGGCGATGTTATCCGCATCGATTATTTTGGCGCCGGAAGACTGAAAGATTCTGGCTACAGTAGTCTTACCACTCCCAAAACTACCCGTAAGCCCTAAGATTATTCTTTTATTACTGTGACTTTGCCTTTTCATAAAGTGCCAGATACTTCTTCGCAGATTCGTTCCAGGAAAAATTGCTCTGCATGGCATTCTTTATAAGTTCTAACCATTTCTTTTTATCTTGAAGTACCCGGATTGCCTTTTCTATTGTTTTAATTAAATCTTCTTTTTTATATTTATCAAATACAAAGCCGTTATCAGATGTTACGGTATCGGCCAACCCTCCGGTCTTAAACACTAATGGTATAGTGCCATAGGCCATACTAATCATCTGACCTAAGCCACAGGGTTCATATTTTGGAGGCATAAGGAATATATCTGAACCTGCGTATATCTTATGGGCTAAAGGGTTATCAAATTTTAAGTGTAGAGAAATAACCTTGGGATATCTTTTTGCAATATTTTCTAAAAGCACATGGTATTTTAAATCACCCGTACCCAGAATAATCAATTCTAAATTCATCTTACAGATTTTCGCTATGGCATCGGTTAATATATCAAAACCTTTCTGCTCGGCTAATCTCGATACAATACCAAAAACTGGCACGCCTTTCTTAAGAGGGAGCTGACAAATTCTCTGCAGTTCTTCTTTATTCTGATATTTACCCTCTATATTTTTTAAGGAATAATTCTTTATAATGAATTTGTCGGTTTCCGGATTCCAGATAGAATAATCTAAACCATTTAATATGCCAAATACAGTTTCACGGCGTTTATTCAAAAGCCCCTGCAAACCAAAACCAAATTCTTTGGTTTGTATTTCTTGGCTGTAAGTAGGGCTGACTGTATTAATGATGTCGCAAAATTCTATACCGCCTTTTAGGATATTTATCTTGCCATAAAACTCTAAGCCTTCTATATTAAAAAGACTCCAATCGAGACTTAGCTTCGGAAATTCCTCTTTGGAAAACAGCCCTTGATAACCTATATTATGTATAGTTAATATGGTCTTTATATTTTTATAAAAAGGATTATCTTTGTATAAAGTCTTTAAGTACACCGGTATAAGCGCAGTCTGCCAATCATGACAATGTATAATATCGGGGGCAAAATTTATCTCTTTTAGCAAATCCAGTGTCCTCTTACTATAATAAGAAAACCTGTCCAGATTGTCTGGATAATCTCCGGTTTTATCTCCATATAAACCATCGCGGTTAAAATAGGCATCCTTCTCGATAAAATATACTCTTAAATTTTTGCCGATGACTGAATAAGAAATATCCGGCTTTAATCTTTGAATTCTAAACTTGGGATCCTGGATAGCTTTATATCGAGGCATAATGATTATTACTTCTTGGTCTAATAATTGTAACTGAAGAGGTAAAGCGCCAGCCACATCTGCTAACCCCCCTGTCTTGGCAAAAGGCACAACTTCAGATGCACAAATGGCTATCCGCATTTAATATCCTCCATTTCTAACCAATTCTCACCCTTTTTCATATCCACTTTTATGGGCACATCTAATTTTAAGACATTCTCCATTTTATCTTTTACCAAAGCTACGAATTCGTCCATTTCTTCTTCGGGTACATCAAATAATAATTCGTCGTGGATTTGCAG
>JAGUYA010000143.1 GCA_020061545.1 Candidatus Omnitrophota bacterium | reverse complement strand
GGGATGACCTTACTTACCTCCCAAATCATAAAACCCGCTAAGATAATTAAAAGGCTAGCCACTACCAGAAGCGGGATATCTTTATGGGTAAAATATTTCACTACCTGAAATATCAGTGCGCCTAAAGTGGTAATCAGCATAAAAAATGCCGGCAGCAAGGTGAACCCCGCTCCTGCGCGCAGGGGCGGGGTGAATCTGGTAGTTTTATGCTTAGATAAAAGCCAACAACTCAAAACAAATAAAGCTAATGCAGCTACTAACTGATTGGATGCGCCAAACGCCGGCCAGATCATATTCCACTTACCGCTTAAGGCTAAAGCCGCACTTAAGATTATAATCAACAGCGTGGAAAGATAACGTTTTTTTATCCTGAATAATTCTTCTGTTAAATAACGCGCTATTCTTGTAGCAGTATCAAGGGTCGTAAGTATAAATGCATTCAATATCGTTATAGCAATAAGTTGTCCTTGCTTACCCAAAATACCTTGGGTAATCAGACCATATCCTTTTCCAAAAATTTCAATGGGGCTGGTGCTTTTTAAAACCCTACCAAAATCTTGTTTGTTATTAAATAAAGTAGCTGTAGCGATTATCGCCAATACCGCTACTATGCCTTCAGCAACCATACCGCCATATCCGATTCTCTTTGCATAGCGTTCATTAGCAATCTGTTTAGAGGAAGTTCCGCTGGCAATTAGGGCATGAAAACCTGAAACCGCACCGCAGGCAATGGTCACAAATAAAGCTGGCCAGAGATAACCTTCAGCGGTGCTCCATTTATGATAACAGGGCATATTTATTTGAGGATGAGACAATAATAAACCTATATAACCTGCACCCACGCCAAAAAATAATAAAAAACTAGAGAGATAATCGCGCGGTTGTAAAAGTATATTTACGGGCAGAACTGAGGCAAAATAACAATAAACAAATAATACGAGAAACCAAATGGTTATGTTGTTATTTATAGGCCAGATATTGCCTAAGAATATTAATCCTGCCAATAATAAAAGACCCAATATTGTAGTGAAGACGCCATTCGCCCTTAAATGATACAAAAGATAACCTACGAGCATGGCTACGGGTATAAGTCCTAATGAGGGTAAGACAATCTTTGGCTCTTTTACAAATGTATCCGCACAAAGATAAGCAAAGACAGCAATGACCAGAATCAAAGCCAGCCAAACAAATAAAGAAAATAAAATTTTAGCACGTTTAGATATTACATGTTGGGCAATATCCGCTACAGATGAACCTCCTTCCCTGACTGAAGTGATTAACGAACCAAAGTCATGCACACCGCCAATAAAGATGGTGCCCAAGACTACCCATAATAATGCGGGTAACCAGCCCCACAACATTACGGCAATGACTGGCCCGATAATTGGTCCTGCGCCAGCAATAGAGGCAAAATGATGCCCGAAGAGCACTAACCAATTCTTGGCGGAAATATAATCTACGCTATCGTATTTAGAATATGCGGGGGTTGAGCGCCTAGGGTCAATCTGCCATAAGGATTCAAGCCGAGAGGCATAAAATCTGTATGCCCAGAAAAATAATGCCAGCGCCATAAAAACAATAATTAGAGAATTCATTGTCTATCAAATCCCAATTTCAAATATTACCAATACTACCAAATAAATCCCAATTTCAAAATCCAAAACTTATTGTTTTTGGATTTGGGATTTGTCACTATTCTTCTCTCACCTTAATAAAATATTCCATCAATTCATAGCCTTTTTCGAAATAAAGGTCGGATTTTTCCCCTTCCTTCTCGCTGTAATTTAAAAACCCTCTGCCTAAAATGCCCTTCCCAAATATACCAAAGGGTACAATATCCGAGGTATGGGTTTTTACTGAAATAGGCGTAGCGTGGTCAGGCAAAACGAGAATCCGGAAATTTTTCTTGCGCTTCAATGCATTTAATATTGTGCCTACTACTAATTGGTCAAACCTCTCAATAGCAGTAATTTTTTCTCTTAAATCACCATTGTGACCAGCTTCATCGGGTGCCTCCACATGAACAAAAACAAAATCCTTTTTCTCTAAAGATTTCAGTGCTGCCTTTGCCTTACCTTCATAATCAGTATCGTAATATCCGGTTGCGCCCGCAACCTTAATTACATCTAGTCCTAAAATTTTCCCCAGACCTTTTATTAAATCCACGGCGGATATCACGCTGCCTGAAAGGCCGTATTTCTCTGTAAATTTGGGCATACTCAGTTTCTTACCTTGACCCCAGAGCCAAATCATATTCGCGGGATTTTCTTTTAAATCAATTCTTACCAGGTTTATCTCGTGGTTCTCTAAAATCTTACGCGAATCCTGCATCAGTTTTATTAAAATCTCCGCACCCTTTCCTTTGGGGACTTTAGGAAGATTTTTAGAGATGCTCTGTCCAGTAATATCGTGTGGCGGTTTACATTCTAAATTTTTGAGTCCTTCTCCTTGAGCGCTTTTAATAAGCATCAGGTGCCGGTAACTTACTCCGGGATAAAATTTAATCAGCTCAGAGCCTAAGTTCTGGTTTATAAATTTTATCAGTATTGCTGCTTCTTTAGAACTTATATGGCCAGCGCTGTAATCTACGAGCGTATCGCCAGAGGCTGTGATCAGATTACAACGGAAGACGACGTCATCTTCTTCTAACTCTATACCTAAGTTTGCTGCTTCCAGTGGACCTCTACCTGTATAATACTTTAAGGGGTCATAGCCAAAGACGGAAATATTTGCCACATCCGAAGCAGGCGCCATTTTTGGTGGGATGGTTTTAATCCGACCGAGTCTGCCGTGTTTGGCAATAAAATCCATATTTGGCGTGCGCGCCACTTCTAAAGGCGTGCGGTCATCCAGCTCTTTGATAGGATAATCCGCCATGCCATCGCCTACTAAGACTATGTATTTCATCTCTAGTAACTAGTAAAATAGTAACAAGTAACTAGTAATTAAATGTTTTTTAATATCTGGATTAATTTTTCTACTAAATCCTTCCTATTTTCAAGAGGACCGTAAGTCTGATTTTGATTGATAATGTATGCCTGATATCGATTTTTGTAAATAGTATTGGCAACTGCTAAATCCAGTTTTGCGCGACTTATTAGGCTTCTTGCTTTGTATATTAGTGTTTTTTTAGGCGCTTTTGGCTCAAATTTAAAGCCCACTAAACACAAAGATTTATCAATCCTCTTCATAGCATCTATAATCTTTGTTGTGGGTACTAAATTAAACCTCCAATTCTTAAGACCAGACCTTACCTTCCGTGAATAAGTCTTTAATGGTCTGTAATCCGAGACAGCGGCTGAATGTATAACCATATCGTATTTCTTAGTGGTTAATTCTTTTATGATTATACGCTTTAATTCATCAAAGAACCTAAAATGTATTAGTTTTATGTTCTTATTTAAACAGCAGGTCTCTACTGCACCTAACAGGAGGGTAACTTTAGCACCCAGCTTTTGTAGTTTCTCTGCCAACAAGATGCCGGTCTC
>JAGUYA010000070.1 GCA_020061545.1 Candidatus Omnitrophota bacterium | reverse complement strand
GCAAAGGCATGATGCTCTGTAAAATAAATAAGGATTGCATTGATTACTCAGATTTTAAAAGCAGATTGCACAGATTGCCGACGCAAAACCTATCTGTGTAATCTAATCTTTAATCTGTGAAATCATACCTTTCTTTAGTTGACATGGTACCATATCTATTTGAAGTTGAGATTTAACCTATTGGATTAACAGAGGCCAATACATGCTTACTTACATTTATAACTTAGCTACAGATAGATATAAAGGGCCGGTGGCAGGAATAGTTAAATCTTTTTTGTATTTACTCTCGCTTATTTATGGCTTAATAGTCAGGATATTAATTTTTATTTATCGTCTCAAACCATATAGGTTAAATTGTAAAGTGATCAGCGTAGGTAACATTACTTTAGGCGGGACAGGTAAGACTTCTTTAGTAGAATTTATTGCCAGATATCTAAAACAACAGGGTCATAAAGTAGCCATATTAACTCGAGGTTATAAAAGAAAAATTACGAATTACGGATTACGAATTACGGATTACGAAATGATGGGCGATGAGCCTCATATGCTTAAGATGAATTTAGAAGATATACCGGTTATTGTTGATGCTGATAGAGTCCGAGCGGCTAAACTAGCCATGCGTGATTATGGAGTGGATACGATTATTTTAGACGATGGATTCCAGCAGTGGCGGATAAAGAAAGACCTGGAGATTGTGACCATTGACGCTACCTGTCCTTTTGGCAATAGAAAGCTTATCCCGCGGGGAATTTTACGCGAGCCTCTTTCTTCGCTTAAGCGGCCAGATGTCTTTGTTTTGACGAAAACCAATCTTGGCGCGAGCCTACTTCAGGAGATAAAAGATTTTTTAGGAAAGATTAATCCCGAAGTGCTCGTTATAGAATCCATACATAGCCCATTAGGTTTTTATAAGATGGGTACAAATGAAATATTAGGTACAGGTGTATTACAAGGAAAAACAGTAACCCTGTTTTCGGGAATCGGCGCCCCGGATTCCTTTGAGAATCTCATCAAGAGCTTAGGTATTCAAGTCGGTCTTTCCTTTAGATTCCGCGACCACCATAATTATACCCAAAGGGATTTAGAAAATATTTTCAAAAGCGCCAGAGACAAGAATATCGATATCATTATTACTACGGAAAAAGACGCTGCTAGGCTCAACCAGTTGCCCGACCCACGCTACGGCGTGGGTACCCCGAGTTGCCAGTTACCAGTTATATTCTTGCGCATCGAACTGAGGATCACAAAAGATGAAGAAAGATTTTATCATAGATTACTTAGGCTATATTTTTATTAAATTAGCCGGGCCACTCGCAAAAAGTCTACCCTTAGGCTTTAGCCTATTTTTAGGCAGGAGATTAGGCGAGCTATGCTATTATTTTGACACCAAACACCAGGCCATTGCCTACGCGAACATTAAGACCGTATTTGCGGATAAACTATCGCCTTTTCAAATCAGCCGTCTTACTAAAGAGTTTTATCGGTCATTCGGCCAGAATGTTGTGGAGGTATTGCTTATTCCTTTGGTGGATAAGGCATACCTAAATAAATATATAACTCTGGAGGGCAAACAGTATATATATGAAGGTTTCAAGAAGGGTAAGGGCGTGATTCTTTTGGGCATACACGAAGGAAGCTGGGAACTTTCTAATCTTATCTGTGCGAATTTAGGTTTTGCCTTTAGTTTATTTATTCGCCCTCAGCGCTACCCACGCTTAGATAAAATCCTGAACTTATATCGTCGCCAGAAAGGTTGCAGAATAATCCAGAGAGAAAACCAGACGCGCAAGCTCTTACAGACACTGAAGGATAATGAAGCCATAGGTATGAATGCGGACCAGGGAGGAAAATCAGGTATGCTGGTTAAATTCTTTGGTAAGTCTGCCGCTATGGCAACGGGCGCGGTAAGGCTGGCTTTAAAATATGATGTCGCACTTATCCCGGCTTTTTATACCCGGATAAACGGCCCTCAGATTAAAGTTTTTATTGAACCACCTTTTGAAATTAAGAAAACCGGAGATTTAGAAAGAGATATTCACGATAATTTGCAGAGAATCGTGAACATATTCGAAAAATATATCTTACAGTATCCCCAGGAATATCTGTGGTTTTATAAGGTATGGAAGTATACGCTGGAAAAAACTATTTTAATCCTCAGCGATGGAAAAACAGGCCACCTCAGGCAATCACAGGCCCTCACCCAGATACTTAAGGGTTGTCTTAAGGATAAAGCCGTAAGCACTGATATTAATACGGTAGAAATCAAATTCAAAAATAAATTTTCCCGCTGGGCATTAACGTTGAGTAGTTGTCTGGCAGGTAAATATCGTTGTCAGGGTTGCCTCTGGTGCCTTAAGGCATTTCTGGCAGAAGATGCCTATAAAACCCTGGTAAGCATAAAACCTGATATGGTCATCTCCTGTGGTTCATCGCTTGCACCGATTAATTATATAATCGCAAGAGAAAATTCAGCTAAATCAATAGTAATTATGCGGCCATCAATCTTAAGCGCCAAAAGATTTGACCTGGTGGTGATGAGTCAACATGATAGCCCGCCTAAAAGAAAGAATGTTGCGGTAATCGAAGGGGCATTAAATTTAATTAATCAAGACTTCCTTAAGGAGCAAGGAACAGCCCTTAAGGCGCAGATTCAGATGAATAAAGAGTTAGTCCTGGGGTTATTAGTAGGCGGTGACACCCGAGTTTTTCATTTAAATAAAGACCTCATGAAAGAAATAATAAAACAGATGAAAATGTGCCTAGAAAAACTAGATGGCGAATTGTTGGTCACCACTTCCCGCCGGACTTCCATAGAGGTCGAGCGTTTATTGAAAGAAGAATTTAGCGATTATTCCCGCTGTAAACTCTTGATTATTGCCAATGAAAAGAATATCCCTGGTGCAGTGCCGGGGATTCTCGCGCTTAGCAATATCATCATTACTTCGCCGGAAAGCATATCCATGATTTCAGAAGCAGCAAATAGCCAGAAATATGTATTAGTTTTTAATGCGCAAGAAGTAGGCATGAGGCATAAGAGGTTCTTAGCCCATTTTGCGCAGAATAAATATATATACTTAGTGGATGCCCGTGATTTGAGCAGGAAAATCCAAGAGCTCTGGCTTAATGGACCCCAGGTCCATACTTTAGAGGATAACCTTTTAGTGGGCGAGGCAATAAAGAAGATATTATAATTAAAAAATGAATATCTTACAGATACTTCCGGAATTAAATGTCGGCGGGGTAGAGACAGGTACGCTGGACTTAGCCCGCTATTTAGTGAAACTGGGACATAAAGCAGTAGTTATTTCCAATGGCGGAGAGTTAGTCAGGGAACTTGAGTCCTTTGGCGCTATTCATTATCAGCTACCCGTGCATAAAAAATCTCTCTTTACCATAATAAAGATAATTCCCAGGCTAATTGAGATCATTAAGAAGGAAAAGATAGATATTGTGCATGCGCGTTCACGGGTTCCGGCCTGGATTGCCTATTTTGCTACCCGTAAAACCAATACCGTATTTATCACTACCTGTCACGGTTATTATAAAAAACACCCCTTTAGTTACGTGATGGGCTGGAGTAAAAGAGTGATTGTCTTAAGCAACGTGATTGCCCGGCATATGATTGATGACTTTGATGTGCCTCATGAGCGTTTAAGATTGATACCGCGCAGCGTGGATTTAGAGAAATTTAAATATATGAGTCCGGATAAAAAAAGAAGGCAGGAATTTCACATAGGTATAGTGGGAAGGCTCACTCCCCTGAAAGGTCACTTATATTTTATTAAGGGTATGGCCCGTGTGGCGAGGGTCGTTCCCCATTTGAAAATATGGATAGTGGGTGATGCACCTCGCTCTAAAGAGGCCTATAAAGAACGGATTCAGGTTTTGGTAAAGAGGCTGGGACTGTGGCACTGCACGCAATTTTTAGGGACGCAGAGAGATATGCCGGCAATACTTACGCACTTAGACCTTTTAGTGCTTCCTACCGCGACACACGAGGCATTTGGCAGAGTGATTGTAGAAGCGCAGGCCTGCGGAGTTCCCGTAGTAGCGTCGCGCGTGGGAGGGATAATTGATATTATTGAGGACCAAAAGACAGGTCTGCTTGTTCCACCTAGCGACCCGGTCAGCATTGCCGATGCGGCTATAAAGATATTTAAAGATGCAGAATTAAGTCGTATTTTAGCCCAGAATGCCTATAAAAAGGTAAAGGAACAATATAATGTAGAGCTGATGGTAAAAAAGACGTTGGATGTTTATCAGGACGCCCTTTCTCATTACAAAATTTTGATTATTAAGTTCAGTTCCTTGGGCGATATTATTCTTTCAACTTGCGCCCTGAGGGAAATAAGAAAGAAATTCTTGCATAATCATAAAATTAGTTTTCTGGTAGGCGAGGAATCCAGGGATGTGCTTTTGAGTTGTCCTTATATAGATGAGCTCATCGTGTGTGATTTTAAAAACAGAAATAAAGGAATGGCCGGTTTCTTAAAATTAGCCACGCTTTTAAGGAAGAAAAATTTTGATACGGTTATTGACCTACAGAATAACCGTAAGAGCCACATTTTATCTTTCTTAAGCCTGGCTTTAAAGCGTTATGGATAT
>JAGUYA010000087.1 GCA_020061545.1 Candidatus Omnitrophota bacterium | reverse complement strand
ATGTACTTTAAGCTAAAATTAAACGGTTAATCTCGCTATCAAACCTAAATCTATAAATCCAGCCTGACTACAAAAATTAGGGCTGGGTTTAATTCGCACAGCGACTTATATTCACTTCGTTCCATAAGTCGTGTGCTCATTAAAATAAGACTTGATTTTTATATATGCGATGTTATAATTAAAATTTAAAGAAAAAAGATTAATTATAGAAGTCCCTAAAGACCAGAGGAGGGCGAATGACTGATAAAATTAATTCACCCATAGCGATATTCATTGTATTAATATTGGTTTCTCTGTCTTTGGCAGGGACAGGTTTTTATCTTCTCCAAAAAGAGAAAGCAAGGAGTTCCGATCTTCAGCAGCAACTGGATGATCTCACCATAAAACAACGTATTGCGGAAACAAAACTCGAAGAGTATAAAAAGACGATTTCTCAGCTGGAGCTTAAACTCAAAACTGCCCAGACTCAGATTGATACCTTGACTACTGCCTTGGATAATGAAACAGTTGAAAAGCAAAAGGCATTAGAAGAGGTAGAACAATTAAAGGCTGACGTAGAAAAACAGAAAGGCTTTAGGTCAGATTTAGAGACAAAACTTAATGAGACACAAAAGGATGTAGAAAAAATGCAAGCACAATTAAAGGACTTAGAAGACAAAAAGGCACAGTTAGAGGTCAAAATTAAGGAGTTAGAGGCGCAGGCACAACAGGCAAAGGCCCAGGGTGTGGAATTAGGTACGATTGTCGTTGGTCCAGAAGATAGCGCTTCTTCCGAAGCAGTAATGGCGCCGCCTCCCAAACAGGTTAAAGGATTAGAGGGCAAGGTTTTAGTAGTAAATAAGGAATATAATTTTGTAGTGGTAAATTTAGGTAATAAAGACGGCGTGAACGTAAATGACATATTTTCTATTTACCATGATAATAAATACATAGGCGATGTTAAAGTAGGAAAAACCCACGATTCTATGTCCGCAGCAGATTTCATATCTACGTCCACAAAAGACCTGGTCAGCGAGGGAGATAGAGCGGTCGAGAAGACTAAATGAGGTTTCTTTTAGTCAAGCCAGCGCAAAAACACCTTAAAGGAAAGATTGTTCTTTTAGGCGATAAATCTATAGCCAACCGTTCTATAATCATCAGTGCGATAAGCCCGGGTAAAACCACCATTGAAAATTTTCCCACCAGTAAAGATTGCCTCTATACGATAAAAGCCCTCAAAAAATTAGGGATAAAAATAATACAAAATTCAACCTCTCGACAATACAAAAACGCCAGGACCATCACTGTATTCGGTAAGGGGCTTTATGATGGACTAAAGAAACCAAAAGGCCCTATTTTTGTGGGCGATTCTGGCACTACCTTACGGCTTACTTTAGGTGTTTTGGCAGGACAGAATTTTGCCGTGACTCTGACTGGGGGTAAATCTCTTTCTCAAAGGCCCATGTTACGGGTTACTCTACCATTAAGACTGATGGGTGCCAAAATAAACTCAAAACTCAAAACTCAAAACTCAAAACTGGAAGAATATCCACCCATTACAATTAGAGGGGGTAATCTTAAGCCTATTACTTACAGGATGCCCGTTGCTTCTGCACAGGTAAAATCAGCAATATTATTCGCTGGTCTTTATACAAAAGGCACCACGCGGGTTATTGAGCCAGTAAAGACACGCGACCACACAGAACGCATGCTGCGGTTATTTAAAGCTGAGATAAAAGTTAAGCAAAATAAAATAGTTATAAAAGGAAATAAAGAACTGGCTTCTCCAGGGAGAATCTTTATTCCTGGTGATATATCTTCGGCAAGTTTTTTTATAGTTTTAGCAACCATCCTGCCAGGTTCGCGCATCTTGATCAAAAATGTAAACCTGAATCCTGGACGTATAGGCATAATTAAAGTCTTAAAAAGGATGGGTGCAAATATTCAGCTGACAGCTGACAGCTGTCAGCTGTCAGCTGAACCAGTCGGAAATATTCTGGTTAAAAGTAGTAACTTAAAAGGTACTATTGTAAAAAAAGAAGAGATTCCGTCCATGATAGATGAGTTACCTATTTTAATGGTGGCTGCCTGTTATACTCGGGGTAAAACCATTTTTGACGGAGTCGGTGAATTACGCGTAAAAGAAACAGACCGCATCAGGTCCATGTCTTGTAATTTAAGAAAGATGGGAGCACAAATTAGAGTTCTTAAGACGGCCAAATCGGAAAAGGTCGTAATTGAAGGTGGTAGAGACCTGAGAGGTACTGCCGTAAAGAGCTTTGGAGACCACCGCACCGCCATAAGTATGGTTATTGCAGCCCTAAGAGCACAGGGTAATACCAGAATAGATGATATTAGTTGTATCAATAAGTCCTTCCCCAATTTTTTAAGTCTTTTAAAGAACAGTATACACTAGACCCACCTTTTTCTATCTTTCCATTAAGGAAAAAATAAGTAAATTTTTATTTGACATAGGGTTTAATCTCTGTTAAAATCAAACGAAACTCAAACTTACGGAGTGAAAACGAACGTAAGTTTGCCAGTTGAGTTTGACCCTTGACATTGCTCATTAATAGGTACCTAAGAAAATGTCAAGGGTTCAATTCGCACAGTAATTTACGTTCACTTTGTTCCGTAAATTGCGTGCTCATTGAAGGAGAATAATATGGAAAATTTTAAAGAGAGGTCGCTAAAATTATTTAATTATATACTCGGTTTATTCTCTAATGATATAGGCATTGACTTAGGCACAGCCACGACCCTGGTTTATGTCAAGGGCGAGGGAGTGGTTCTCTGCGAGCCTTCTGTGGTGGCTATTGAAAAAGGTACATCACATGTCCTGGCAGTAGGTGAGGAAGCCAAGCGCATGCTGGGTCGCACGCCCGGTAATATTGTGGCTATCAGGCCGATGAAAGATGGCGCTATCATTGATTTTGAAATCACCGAAGCGATGCTCAGATATTTTATAAAAAAAGTGCACCATCGCCGCGTCCTGGTAAGGCCAAGGATTATTATAGCTATACCTTCTGGAATTACTGAGGTGGAAAGGCGAGCGGTCAAGGATTCAGCAGAGCGCGCTGGCGCAAGAGAAGTATTCTTAATTGAAGAGCCCATTGCCGCAGCAATTGGCGTAGGTTTGCCTATACAGGAGCCCATAGGAAATATGGTGATAGATATTGGTGGCGGCACAACCGAGATTGCGGTGATTTCTCTGGCCGGCATTGTTTTTTCTAAGTCCATACCTATTGGCGGAGACGAGATGGATGAGGCGATTATTGAATATTTAAAGAAGACATATAATTTGATGATCGGTGAACGGACCGCGGAAGAGATAAAGATAAAGATAGGTTCTGCATACCCCCTGGAAGAAGAGATGACCCTGGAGGTAAAAGGAAGAGATTTGGTCATCGGGCTTCCGAAGAGCGTCACCATCACTTCTGAAGAAATAAGAGAGGCATTGCAAGAATCCTTGCGTGCCATACTAGAAATAACCAAGATATCGTTAGAAAGAACTCCTCCTGAACTGGCTGCAGACTTAATTGAGCTTGGTATTATGATGGCCGGCGGTGGCTCCCTGTTAAGAGGTATAGATAAATTAATCTCGGAAGAAACAGGATTACCGGTCCATATCGCGGATGACCCATTAACTGCTGTGGCGGTGGGCACAGGTAAAGTTTTAAATGAGATACGCTATCTAAAGAAATTAACTGTTCCTATAAAATCTGAGATGTACTCTTAATTTTTCAAAATAAGATGTGTTGAAGTCTAAAAAGAAAAGTTTAATCTATTCTGCAATCTTTGTTT
>JAGUYA010000183.1 GCA_020061545.1 Candidatus Omnitrophota bacterium | reverse complement strand
CTCAGACATTTCAATTACTTCTTGGGCCGGATATACACAGATACTCTCGCCGCGGTAGCCAGACTTCTTAAGGAGAGAACTTATCGTTCTCTCCTCACCTACCAGGATTATCCGGGTGTCGTATTCTTTCACCGCAGCTACTGCACCCTCAATCACAACGCCAGGTGCGTAATCACCACCCATAGCATCTACGACTATTCTCATAAGTATGTTTGCCTGTTAGCCTGTTTGCGTGTTAACCGGTTAACTGGTTAACTGGCTTACTGGTTCACAATCTAGTTTATTACTTCTTTTTTTTCTTCACTTTTATTTCAATAACCTGCCTGCCATTGTAATAACCGCAGACACTACAAATACGGTGAGGTAGTTTTGGCTGTTTACATTGCGGGCAGGGTATAAGACCAGCAGGGTTTAATTTCCAGTGTGTGCGCCGCCTTCTTCCGCGCGCCTTAGAATGTCTTTTTTTCGGTAATGGCACAGGAGCAACCTCCTTCGTTTAAATTTTTGCCACATTTAGGGCAAAGTCCTTTACAATCCGGTTTACACAAAGGTTTGAGCGGATAATCTAAGATAATTTCCTCTTTGATATCCTGGTCTAAATCAATAATGGGTTCTAATTTGTTCGCCTGATAGTTTAATTTTAAATTCTTTTTCAGGTCAATTTTAAATTCACTCAGGCAGCGGCTGCAGTTTAAACACATCGAGCCGCTCAACCTCATCTGGACAGTCACCGCATTGGTAATCTTGGAGATATCTGCCTTGATCTTTATCGGCTCTGAGAATTTAACAATCTCTGTATCTAAATCTAACGTCCAAGGATTAACTTTTTCCTCTAAGGTTAATCCTTCGACGGGAATTCTGTTTATATCTATCTTCATCCCGTTAGAAACCTCTTTTTTTATACATTTTCATTTCTATTCCCGCGCCAATCTTGTTTCTAACGGGGTTCACAAAACCTTGCGCAACTTCTTCTTCAGCGCCTTCTCCACAAACTCCGGCACAAAACTGGATAAATCCGCACCTAAAGAAGCTGCTTCCTTCAAAAGTTTTGAGGAAAGATAGCTGTAGGATTCCGGGGGCATTAAAAAGATGGTTTCAATATGGGGATTGAGTCTTCTATTGGTTAAAGCCATCTGGAATTCGTACTCAAAATCAGAAATCATGCGTAATCCACGAATTATTACTCTTGCTTTTTGCTTGCGTGCATAATCCACCACTAAACTGTCAAATTCATCAATGACGATACCTTTTAAGTCTGCGGTTGCTTTTTTGAGCATCTCTACCCTTTCCTTTACGCTAAAGAGCGGTTTTTTGTGCGGATTATGTGCTACGGCTACAATCACCTCTGAGAATATATCCTGAGCCCGCTTGATCAAATCAATGTGACCATAGGTCAGCGGGTCAAAACTACCTGGGTAAATCGCTCTCTGGCACATCTGCCCTCACTACGTTCGGGAGTTTACAGTAACCAGTTTACAGTTTTTACTGGTTACTGTACACTGGTTACTGGTTACTTTTTTTATAAAATGATAATACAGTATCGCCGTAAGCTGCCTGCTTAAATAAAGTTAATTCTCCCAGGGTAGTCGGGAGAATATCTTTCTTAAAATGCTGCACAATTATAAAACCATTGGGCGCTAATATATCATAAACCGATAATGTTTGCAAGGTTTTTTTTGAGACTTCCTGATAATAAAGCGGGTCTAAGAAGATGATATCGAACTTCTGTTTTTTATGAAACAATAAAATAATAGCTTGCATACTATCCATATTGAGAATTGTTTGCCTGTTTGCCTGTTTGCCTGTTTGCCTGTTAAACTGGCTCACCGGCTCACTGGCTAACTGGTTAACATAACGTAGATTTTGTTGTATTATCTTACAGCATCTCTTTTCTCTTTCCGCAAAAACCACTTCTTTTGCTCCTCTTGACAGCGCCTCTATTCCTACAGCACCTGAGCCGGCAAACAACTCCAAGAAAGATAGGCCTTGGATATCACCTAAAATATCAAATAAGGCCTTTCTCACTAGTCCTTGAGTCGGCCTGATGCTTTTAGGCATCTTGATTAATCTACCTTTATATTTACCAGATATTATACGCATCGTAAATTACCCCACCGTCATCAATTTCTCGTATTCAGGAAATCTCTGTAAGAGTTTTTCTTTTAACAAAGCATTCTGGCGCACTTCTAATTTAGGGTCTAAATGTGTGAGTCTCACTGCTTCTTCTCTTGCTTTTTTTAAGAGTTGCATCTGGGTTAAAGGGTTAGCTATTTTTAATTCGCTTAAGCCGTGCTGGCGCTGGCCAAAGAATTCACCCGGACCCCTGATCTTTAAATCTTCTTCGGCTATACGGAACCCATCGCTATATTTGACCATTGCCTCTAAGCGCGCCCTGGCTTCTTGCGTTTCAGCCTCAGAGATGAGTATACAGAAGGACTCTTGTCTTCCTCTTCCCACCCGACCCCGCAATTGATGCAACTGGCTCAAACCAAAACGCTGGGCATGCTGCACAATCATACAGGTGGCATTCGGGATATCAATCCCCACTTCTAAGACAGTAGTTGAGACCAGAATATCCAGCTCTTTATTTTTAAACTCAAGCATTATCCTGTCTTGCTCTGTTTGTTTTAATCTGCCGTGGATAAGCCCTATTCTGAATTCCTTAAATTCCCCTTTCTTAAACTCTGCATACATCTTCTTTGCGCCAGCAATATCCAGAAGATAAGATTCCTCAATCACCGGATAAATAATGTATACCTGATTACCCTGCCGTATCTGGTCCCGCGCTATATTATAGACCTTGGCTTCTTCATCTTCAGCAAAAAGCAAAGTCTTTAGTGAGCCGCGTCCAGGTGGCATTTCATTAATTACCGAAATATCCAGGTCTCCATACAAAGTAATAGCTAAGGTACGTGGGATAGGCGTAGCAGTCATAATCAGGATGTCAGGATTAGGTCCTTTCGCAGGTAATAGTGCCCGCTGGCCCACGCCAAACTTGTGCTGCTCATCAATGACTATTAAACCCAGATTCTTAAATTTTACAGATTCCTCTATCAAGGCATGCGTACCAATTATTAAATCTATCTTTCCTTTTTCTATCTCTTGATAAATTTTATCCTTTTCCTTCTTATTTATACTACTGGTCAATAAACCGATCTTTATTTTATCCCCG
>JAGUYA010000074.1 GCA_020061545.1 Candidatus Omnitrophota bacterium | reverse complement strand
GCAATAATCACTAATTCTGTCGGTCCGGCAATCATATCAATATCTACTAAGCCAAAGACCTGTCTTTTGGCTTCACTCACATAGATATTACCCGGTCCGACTATCTTATCTACACGGGGAATAGTTTTTGTCCCATGGGCTAACGCCGCAATAGCCTGGGCACCTCCTACACGATAAATCTCATCCACTTTCAGAAGATTAGCTACTACCAGAATATGCGGGTTTATAAACCCTCGCTTATCTGGCGGACTAACTAAAACTATTTTCTTTACACCCGCTATCTTTGCCGGAAGGACAGTCATATAAACAGAAGAAACCAAGGGCGCTGTTCCTGCAGGTATATAAATACCGATTTTATCTAAGGCTGTATAGTTTTCACCTAAAATAACTCCTTCACCGCCTTTCATCCTCCAGGATTTTTTGATGCTCTTGCGATAAAATCGATTTATATTTTCAATGATAATCTTCAAGTTAGAGACAAAATTAGGACTGATATTTTGATAGGCACCGCTGATTTCTATTTCAGAAACCTTCAGTTGCTTCGGGGATAGCTTAATCCCATCAAATTTTCTAGTATACTTTATGAGCGCATCATCGCCAAGAATACGCACATCCTCAATAATCTGCCTGACCTTCTCTTCGACACGCCTGGATTTAATCAGGCCGCGATTATAAATCCTCTCTAATTTTTTACTGGTAAAGCGTATAATCTTCACCCCGCTCTTCCTCCTAAGAATCTATAACCCAGTCATTCCTTATCGAAATTAATACATATCTTTTAGGAAGGGCGGGGTTCATAGTAATTTATTAATTGTATCCTTCAATTTCAGCACTACATTCTTATAATTCTGTGGTTTATTGCCTCCACCTTGGGCAAAATCTTTTCTGCCGCCGCAGCTGCCACTGATTTCTGAACCTATCTCTTTTCCTAATAAAGTCGCATCAACGCCTCTTGAGCACAGATCTTCGGTGACACCAATAGCCCATAAAATCTGATTTTCCAGATTAGTCCCTGTGGAAGAAAAAATAATAGCATTCTTTTTGACCTTATCTTTAATTAAATCAACAGCTTTTCTTACTGAATCCATATCAGTATAAACAGGAGTAATAAAATTAATACCCTTGATATCCTCCCCTTTATTAATATCGCTGTCTACAGATAACTTAAGGGTATCTAATTTTCGCGCCGTAAATTGTTTTTCTAATTCTTTTAAACGGGATATCCTATTACCTAATTCTTGTGTAATTTTATCCGCCGGTACGTTTAATCTTGAAGAAACCTGGAGCATAATGTTTTCTTCTTCTTTAATTGCTTTATAAGCATAACCGGCAGTTACTGCCTCTATTCTTCTTGTGCCGCTTGCTACCGAGCCTTCATTGATTATCTTAAATAAACCGATTCCCCCTGTAGAATCCAGATGCGTTCCACCGCACAATTCTTTAGAAAAATCACTAATGGAAACCATGCGCACATTTCTTTCGTATTTCTCACCAAAAAATGCTAATGCTCCTTGTTTTTTCGCCTCCGAGAGAGTTATCATTTTAGTTCTTAAGGCCCTATTATTTATTATATAGCTATTGACTACCTCTTCTATTCTATTAAGTTCGTCTTTATTAATATCTTTAAAGTGCGTAAAGTCAAAACGCAATCTATCTGCGCAAACTTTAGAACCCTGCTGCTGGACATGAGCACCTAAAACCGACCTTAAGGCTGCCTGTAATAGATGAGTGGCAGTATGATTTCTAGCTATGGATAGCCTGCGTTCAATATCCACGCCAGCCTTTACTTCATCGTTGGTTTTAAAACTGCCTTCCTTGATTACGCCTTTATGCACAATCACTTTATCAAACTGCTGTGTATCTAAAACCTTGAAAATATTCTTTCCTTTTATAAATTCACCTATATCGCCAACCTGACCCCCGGATTCCGGATAAAAGACGGTCTTATCCAGAATTATTTTTGCTTCTTCGCCTTTAGTTATTTTTTTCACTGGAACATTATCTTTAATAATTTTTATAATCTTTGCCTTAGTCTCATATTTTGTATAACCTACAAAATTTGTCTTCTTACCCCCTAAATGCAAACCTTTGATATCAAAAATATCGCCCTTCATACTGCTTTGTAATTTTGAGCGGGTTTTCTGTTGCTCTAATTTTTTATGCACAACAGTAACTACTGCTAGTAAATTCTTAAAACCTTGCTTCTTTAACCAGGTCTCTGTTTCTTCTACAGGTATTCCATATGTATCGTACAATTGAAAGACGACTTCACCTACTTTCTCAACGTCAGCTGATAGAGAGATTTTAGAAAATAATGTATCGCTCGAATTTAAAACAGTAATAAAACTTTTTTCTTCTGCCAAAATAATTTGTGCAATATTTTCCCTACGCGAAGATAATTCAGGGTAAGGAACTTTCATTATCTCTGATACAACAGGTACTAATTTATAAAGAAATGGCTTTTCTATACCCAAAGCTCGTAAGTGTAAGACGCTTTTACGTATCAGTTTTCGCGCTACATAGCCTCTTGCTTCATTCGAAGGTAACGCTCCATCATATATAGCAAATAGAATGGCCCGGATGTGATCCGCTATAGCGCAAATCAACTCGCGGGCATTTGACACGGGAGATCTTATATTAGATGTTATTTCTTCTATAATGGGTTTAAATAAATCGGTTTCGAAATTAGTATATACTCCCTGCATCACTGCGGCTAATCTTTCCAGACCCATACCAGTATCTATATTCTTTTTAGGTAACGGCTCTAATATTCCGCCTTCTTTACGGTTAAATTGTGTAAATACCAGGTTCCAGACTTCCACAAACCTGCCGCAGCTACAGGAAGGGTCACAAGCAGGTCTTCTGCAACCTACAGTATTACCCTGGTCAAAAAATATTTCAGAACATGGTCCACATGGCCCGTTGGGTCCTTTAACTTTAGCCTCGGCAGGCCAGAAATTTTCTTTATCACCCAATTTTATAATTTTATTTTCAGGGACGTTTATTTTATCTTTCCATATTCTATACGCATCATCATCGTCTTTATATATAGAAACCCAAAGCCGTTCTTTTGCAATCTTAAGTTCTTCTCTCAAGAATTCCCAGGCATAAGCAATGGCCTCTTCTTTAAAATAATCTCCGAAAGAAAAATTTCCCAACATCTCAAAGAAGGTATGGTGTTGGTGAGTTTTACCTACCTTATCTAAATCATCAGTGCGTAAACAACGCTGAGCAGTAGCAGCACGCGTAAAACCAGAGAGATGACCCAAGAATTGTTGCTTAAACTGATTCATCCCTGCAGGCGTAAATAACACAGTAGGGTCATCCTTAGGAACAAGTGAATCACTCTCTACAATCTTGTGTTTCTTAGCTTTAAAGAAATCCAAAAACTTTTCTCTTAATATAT
>JAGUYA010000012.1 GCA_020061545.1 Candidatus Omnitrophota bacterium | reverse complement strand
GACTTTTACTCAGCATCAATAGTGAGCGAAGTCGAACCATTGACAATTAGGATGTATAGGTTTAAGGGAAGGCTGTGAAAGTCAGCCGCGGTCCCGCCGCTGTAACCCCGCCCTTTTAAAAAGGGAACCTTTTTGGCAATAATAAGCCACTGTTTCGACATAACGTTGAAATGGGAAGGCAGCCAAAAGGGCGGGGAAGTCAGAAAACCTGCCTATACAGAAGATTTACCTCGCGGATAAGGGCCAGAGTAAAATCAGGGTGCAACCCCGAAGTAGCATAAGAAAATTGCTGCTGTCGGGGTTTTTGTTTTGAGGCTAAATTAAATGGCTACCAAATTATTTCTTATTCGGCATGGCTCAACGGACTGGAATGTTAAGCGAAGATACTGCGGCTTTGTCGACATAGCGCTGAATAATAAAGGTAAAGCCCAGGCAAAAAGGTTACGCAGGAGGCTGGAGAATGAAACTGTGCATAAAGTCTATTCCAGCGATAGAAAACGCGCCATACAGACTGCCGGGATAGTCTTCAAGGGATACGATATTGAGAAAATTGCGGATTTCCGGGAGATGCATTTCGGAATCTTTGAAGGATTGACTTACAAACAGATTATGAAAAAATTTCCCGACATCTACAAGAAATGGATAGAGAACCCGTTTGAAACCGTTATACCAAGCGGTGAAAGCCTGACTATCCTTAAAAAACGCGTGGTAAAAGCATTTAAAAAAATTATTTTGCGGCATCCCAATCAGGCTGTGGCAGTAGTCTGTCACGGTGGAGCCATCAGCGCATTCATTAACCATATATTGAAGTCAAGGGATTTTTGGAAGCATATACCACAATCAGCCAGCTTGACTCTCCTGGAATTAAAGAATAACAAGCTTAAAATCAATCTTTTAAATGATATTTCGCATTTATCCAGCATCAAAATAGATGCTGTTAAATTTAAGAAGAACTGAAGAATTAAATGGCCAAAATTATTTTCATTGTCGGAGGAGCAAGAAGCGGTAAAAGCACGTATGCACTTTCTGTGGCTAAAGCATCCGGTAAAAAGATTGCTTTTATTGCGACATGCCAGCCAAAAGACTGTGAAATGAAAAAACGAATCACTCTTCATAAGAATAGCAGGCCTTGCCATTGGAAAACTTTTGAAGAACCTCGGGATCCAGTTTTATTATTAAAAAAAATAGGTTTAAAATTTGATGTTGTTGTAATAGATTGCCTTACGCTTATGATATCTAATTTGATGCTAAAAGGTCTTAAGGAAGCTGCTATCGAAAGTAAAATTAATAAGCTGTTGGATGTCCTTAATAAAATCAAGGCTCAATCTGTTATTGTATCCAATGAAGTGGGGTTGGGAATAGTTCCGCAAAACAAGCTAGCCAGAGATTTTAGGGATATAGCAGGTAGAATAAATCAGATTGTAGCGGCTAAATCGGATAGTGTAATTTTTTTGGTTTCAGGTATACCTTGGAGGATAAAATAATATGGATAGAATAACCAAAACCGTAAAGAATATTGACACAATCGATTATAAACTTATGGAAGCTACACAGAAAAGGCTTGACAATCTTACTAAGCCGCTGGGTAGCTTAGGAAGATTAGAAGAATTGGCTAAACTCTGTGTAGGCATAACAAGAAATGAAAATCCTTTTATCAAAAATAAGGTTATATTTACTATGGCAGGAGACCATGGTGTCGCAGAAGAAGGAGTAAGCGCCTATCCGAAAGAAGTAACAGCTCAGATGGTTTATAACTTTATAAGAGGCGGCGCTGGAATTAATGTGCTGGCGAGGCATGCAGGCGCTAGAGTCGTTGTAGTTGATATGGGCGTAGCTTGCGATTTAAAGCCGCATAAAGATTTAGTGATAAAGAAAGTAAACTACGGCACTAAAAATATGGTAAAAGGTCCCGCAATGTCAATAGAAGAAGCAGTTAAATCTATTAAAAACGGCATAGATATATTTGAAGAGGAAGCTAAATTAGGTATAGATATTGCTGGAACAGGTGACATGGGTATTGGAAATACCACGCCTTCAAGCGCAATAACTTCTATTATAACCGGTAAGCCAGCAGAAACTGTGACTGGCCGGGGAACCGGCATAGATGATAAGACGTTATTTTGCAAAATCGAAGCAATTAAAAAGGCAATTAAAATAAATAGACCAGACCCAAAAAATGGCATCGACGTTTTATCTAAAGTCGGTGGGTTTGAGATAGGCGGCTTGGCTGGCGTAATTTTAGCCGCAGCAGCAAAGAGAGTTCCGGTTATAATCGACGGGTTCATATCAGGAGCCGCTGCATTGATAGCTTATCAGTTGCAGCCAAAGATAAAAGACTATATGATTGCCAGCCACTGCTCTTGTGAAATTGGCCATAAAGCAGTTCTTGATTATATGGGCCTTAGACCTTTATTAGATTTGGATTTACGCCTTGGCGAAGGTACTGGCGCGGCTTTAGCAATGGGTATTGCTGAGGCGAGTATTAAAATTTTAACCCAAATGGCTACGTTTGAGAGCGCGTCTGTATCTGAGAAGATTAAATGAGAAGATTTCTAATTGCCCTTCAGTTTTTAACCATACTCCCGGTAAGAATTAAAACCAGCATAAAAAAAGAGGATTTTGGCGCATCTCTTTTATACTTTCCTATAATTGGTTTCTTGATAGGTCTTTTGTTATCTATAAACGCTTTTCTTTTTTCTTTTCTGCCCGGCCTTGTAAGAGGAGCGTTTATTCTAATAATTTCCATTATCATCACTGGAGG
>JAGUYA010000114.1 GCA_020061545.1 Candidatus Omnitrophota bacterium | reverse complement strand
TTGGGATAAAACAGCTACAGAGAATACTTTAGATTTTTGCAGTCAATTAAGCAGAGAGATTCCTATGGCTGAATTAACCTTTGTGCCCGATAGAGGTATAGCTAACTTTATCAGGAAGAATATACGATAATTTAATCTTAAAGGGATTGCTATAAAGGTCGGTTCACTGTCAGGGGGCCATTTTGGAATCTTTGAAAAACTGCTTATTCTGTTTCTTTTAGATTTTTTTTAAAAATCTCATTATACAAGGAGGCGGGAGATGAAAAAAAATATTCTTTTGTATGTTATTGTTATTTTGGTAATTTTAACTATAGGAGTAATCACAATAATACCCATCTATAAAAATTATAATAAGAACTACATAGCTAAAGTGCTCAAGAATATAGACCAAAAAGTAGAGAATTTTGAAGGAGTAGGATTAGAATTTGATTGGATGAGAAAGGATGCAGGTCGTCCTATAATGAAAGAGGTTATGGATTTCTCTCGAGGACCTCTTCTTTGGTCGTTACATATAGACCAAATGAATATTGCTTCGGTTCAGATAACAACCGATCACGATGGCGAAAAGGTCTATCGTCTGATAGAAAAACGGCCCAAAAAAGAAGGAGAGGCCTTTAGCAGGGTCGAAGTAGATGTCAGTGTGAATAAAGGCATGTTAAAACAAGTAAAGAAATATGACTGGAAAAATAAATTAATCTTCCTTGAGGTGTCAAGCGACCTTCGCCTTAAATCAGAACCTCCCCAAAAGTAGATACTAAAAAGCAGTTAAGATAATTCTATCTGTATAATTTAATGAATAAAAATTATCAGAGAACAATCCTGCTTTCTATCCCTTATTGGAGGGCGGTAACCGGTATTTTAAGAACAGAGATTTTTTCTCTGCTTAAAAAAGAAGGGTTTAGAATAGTTATACTCAGCCCATTTTCTAAAAACAAGGATTTTATTGGTGAGTTTTCGGGTGAGAATATATTCTTTGAAGCAATCGAAGAAATTAATAAAAACAGTGTTCTTGAATTATCAAGAAGAACATTAAGCTTTTTAGGATTAACTGTTAACTCATTTCTATCGGAATCAATAAAATATTTTATAGCTCAGTCAGGGACAGCTGTATTAGATTTACGTAATGTAGAGTTTAAAAATAATAAACTTCTTAATTATCTTGGTAAAGGCGCTTTCTTGGCAGGAAGGTTTTTTTTAATGATATTAGGAGTAAGTATAGGTATGTTCTTTAAGTTTTTTTTAAAAATTAAAGTATTAACAAAAAATTTTATTTTTTATTTTTGGGATAAAATAAACTATCAGCTCATCTTTAAAAGCCATAAAAAATATATTGCGCCGATTTTCGCTAAATATAGGCCTGATTTGATTTGTGCTTCAAGGATGTTTTTTTGTTATATAGAGAATCTTATTATTACAATGAGCCAAATTAAGAGGATTCCTTCTGTAGGTATCTATACACATTTAGATGGAATAGTCTATCCGATGACATACAATTCCGCTTATAGGATTCCGCGGGTAAATAAACTTCTTGTATGGAGCGAGATAGTAAAAAAAGAAATGGTAAATGTGCATAATTTTAAAGAGGAGGATGTGGTTGCCACAGGATGCCCCGTTCATGATATTTATTTTAATTTTCTTAAAAAAAGGGAATTATTGCCCCGAGAAGAATTCTTCGAAAAAATGGGGTTTGATAAAAGAAGAAAATTGCTTATCCTGGCAAACCCTATTTTATTTTCGTTGACCGAGGAAACCTTTGGGGCATATTGGTGCGAGATTATTAATTATATAGTTAATTGTGTATCGCAAGACAGGTTTGTCTACCCTTGCCAATTGTTTATAAGATTACATCCTACTAACAGCATTAATTTATATCATTTCCTAAAAAATAAATTCGGGAGTAAAGAAAATATCTTTATAACATTACCGGGTAAATCTCTTGAAGAAAATAGCGAGATAAACGATGGCGATATGACCAGGGATGACTTAGAGCATTTTGCAGAAATATTGACTTACTCGGATGTTATAATACTGGGGAGGTCGGGGGTAGCGATAGATGCAGCAATATTTAATATACCTATGGTTGCTGTAATAAATTCGAAGAGAGTTGACATATTTGAGAAATACGTCTTTCCCGCGATAGAGGTATTTGATCCGGGCGCATTTGTTCAGCGCGTTAATAATTACTTAATTAATCCCTCCTTAGATTCAGAAGAAAGAAGAAGGATAGTTAAGGAATTATGCGGCGAGGTAGACGGCAACGCGTCTAAGAGGATAATAGAAGTAATAAAATCTATGTGTTAAAAGTATGGAGACGGAGAATAAGCTACCGAAGATTTTATGTCTAATCCCTGCCAGGGGCGGCTCCAAATTTATTCCTCGCAAAAATATTAAGACATTAGTTGATAGGCCATTAATAGCTTATACCATTAAGCAGGCAAAGGAAATAGGATTAATAGGCAGGGTGGTTGTTTCTACCGATGACGAAGAAATAGCTGATGTTGCAAGAGAGTGGGGCGCAGAGGTGCCCTTTTTGCGCCCCAAAGATTTAGCACAAGATTTTACTCCCGATTTGCCTGTGTTTGAAGACGCTTTGAGATGGCTTAAGGAAAAAGAAGGATATCAACCGGAATTTATAGTTCATCTTCGT
The DNA here is from genome assembly GCA_020061545.1 of Candidatus Omnitrophota bacterium. Lineage (GTDB taxonomy): Bacteria > Omnitrophota > Gorgyraeia > Gygaellales > Profunditerraquicolaceae > JAGUYA01. The sequence goes on along the minus strand of JAGUYA010000114.1, from coordinate 5,925 downwards.
TGCACCGTTCCTTTAAGAAAGACTTCTGATATCAAGATAGGGGTAAATAAGATGGTAGAATTTAAACCAGATGCAGTGATTTCTGTCTCTTTGGTGCGCGAGTTCCCTCAGAAGATGTGGCGGATAATAGAAGGAAGAGCAATAAAACTCCTACCTTCTGAATTGCAAATAAAAGGAGGTCCGGAGTCTCCCCGGCAGCTCTTGGAGCCTATTTACCGGCAGAATGGCGTTGTCGATGTAATTAAATATGAAACGATTATGGTTAAGAAATCTATGTTTGGAGATTATACCCTTCCCTTAATAACCGACCAAGAGGATGCCATAGATATAGATACTCCGATGGATTTTATTTTAGTAGAATCGATTATAAAGAAACGACGGGGATTATAAAAATGAAAATACTTTCTCCCTTTTCTAAAAAAGAAGAAATACTCCCTCTTATACAGGCAGGAGTGGATGAGTTATATTGCGGGATAATCCCTCCTTTGTGGTTTAAAAAATATTCGGCATTGGAAATTTTGAGTCGACGCGGAGGTTTTGAGAGTAATTTTTCGTCGTTTGAGGATTTAAAAGAAGCCATTCAAATCGCCCATTCTAAAAAGACACCCGTGTTTATTACATTAAATGTGCCTTATATAACCGCGCAGTATTCACTGGTAATGAATATAATAAATAAACTCTGCCGGATAGGAGCGGATGGGTTTATTGTTATTGATATTGGTTTGCTTTTGCTTTTGAAGAAATACAATATAAAGAAACAGATACATATTGGAACTCTTGGAAATGTCTTTAACTCTAGAACAGTAAATTTCTATAAAAAATTGGGAGCTAATCGTATAGTTCTACCCCGGGATTTAAAATTAAGTGAAATGGAGAATTTAATAAAAAAATCTTTATCATTACACGTCGAATTTGAAGCCTTTATTTTAAACACGTTATGCCGTAATGTGGATGGATTGTGTAATTTTTTCCACAATGTTTTATTAGAACCCAAAAATTCACTTAACTCTTCAGATAATCTGCATTTTATATATTCCTACGATACTTCTCTCAAAGGGACTGGCTGCGAAATAAATTTCTCTAGAACATTTTTCGATGCGGCAACAAAGAGAAAGCTCTCCCTTAATTCTAAAAATTCTTATGATACAAGAGATGAAATTAAAAAATACAGCGATGCCTGTGGTGCTTGCCAGATTCCCAAGCTTAAGGAAATAGGAATTCAATATCTTAAAGTAGTAGAAAGAGGTCGATCTAGCGAAGAAAAAGTAAGTTTTGTTAGGTTTTTAAAAAGAGCATTAAATTTGTTAGAAGATAATACAAGAGAGGAAGGATATAGAAACAGAGTTAAAGAATTATATAAAGATATATTTAAAGAAGATTGTGCAGCTGTTACTTGCTATTATGCATAGCTAAATAAAAATGGTAGAAAGAGCAGTTCTATTTACTAATCAAAGATTTTTAGAGAATTATAATATAAATTCAAGATATAGAAGAGTGTATTTTGGTAATGAGTTTTGCCAGAAATTAATCCCTACACAAAAAACTCTTGAGGAAGTATTAAAATATACCCAAAGAAAAAATCTCGGTTTTACATTCCTTACGCCTTTTGTTACAGATGCGGGCTTAGGCACATTAGATAAACTCTTTCTTTTTTTAGTTAATAATTTAAATTCACCCGAAGTAGTAATTAATGATTTTGGGGTCTTGGATTTAATAAATGAAAAATATAGGCAGATACAGCCTATATTAGGCCGTTTGGTATTTAGACAAAAAAGAGACCCCCGGCTCATAAATATAATCAGGGGCAATCAAAAAACCAAGACATATACCAGCTCCAAAGGATATAAAGTTATTGTTTTACCCAAGAGCATTCCCAGTGCTTTAAAAGAGGCGTACAGTAAATCAAATGTTGACTTTCCTGAAGTCAAAGGCTTCCTGTTACGTAAAAAAATAAAACGAATTGAAGTCGATAATCTTCTACATGGAGTACTCTTAGATTTACCTAAAGAGATATCAGCTTCGATTTATGTGCCTTTTGGATATATCACGGTTACGAGATATTGCCCGATGTTGACAGAAAAGCAGAAAAACCAACGTATAACAAAATGTAACAAAGAATGCCAAAAATATTTTTACAAACTACGTGCGTCTTGTATGCCGAAAGTTATATATAAGAAAGGAGCTGCGCAATTTTACAAGAATGATACTTTCCCAGTTAAAAAATGGGAAATGATGGGCATAGATAGGATTGTATATGAGCCAGAATTGCCAATTTAAAATGAAGAGCGCTGAATCTAATAAAGATTATGTTTGTTTTAGGATTAAAGGTAATTGCATGAATAGGCCGATAGAGGCCGATAATCTGCTTTTAATAAAACTGAAAAATAATACGGCAGAATTTAAGATTGGCGATGTTATAGTGTACAAAAAGGCTCGCTTGGAAGAACTCTTTGCCCATCGCTTAGTTAAAATCATCCATGAGGATGGGAATAAAGTATATGTAATAAAGAACGATTCCCTGTTGCTATCAAAAACATGCGATAAGGTTAAATCAGACCAAATAATAGGAAAAGCCATAGCAGTGATAAAAAATGATAAGGTTATCGGGCTAAACAAAGGAATAAGCTATATTGGATTTTTGAACGAAAAAATAGCAAGGAGATTGAAGTCGCTTATCCTAGAGATTAAAAAATAGTTTTGCGGCCAATCTTTTTGCATAAGGACTGGCTAATTTTCATAAGAAAGACAGATGATAATAGGAAGAAAGTGTTTTATTGTTGCAGAAATTGGTATTAATCATAACGGAGATATCCGTATTGCTAAGAGACTTATAAAGGCAGCTAAAGATGCGGGTTGTGATGCAGTAAAATTTCAAAAAAAGACTGTGGATTCAGTCTATACGAAAGAGGCATTGGATAAGCCACAAAAAAGTCTTTTTGGAGAAACATTCCGAGATTTAAAGTTAGGTTTGGAATTTGGTCAGAAAGAATACGAAGACATAAACATCTTTTGCAGGAGATTCGATATTGTATGGTTTGCCAGTTGTTGGGACAAAGTTTCGGTAGATTTTATTTATCAGTTTAAACCACCTTTATATAAGATTGCCTCTCCTTGTTTAATTAACGATGAGTTGCTTAGATATACTACAAGTAAAAAAATCCCCATTATATTATCCACCGGAATGTCTACAGAGAAACAAATTAGTCATGCCATAAATGTTATAGGTAGAAGGAATATTATTAATATTATGCATTGTACATCGTGTTATCCGACTAAACCAGAAGAACTAAATTTGAGTTATATTCTTAAATTAAAAGAGAACTTTGGTTTGGAGGTAGGCTACTCTAATCATAATCCAGAAATAATCTTTTGTCTGGCTGCTGTGGCATTAGGAGCAAAAGTGCTTGAGTTTCATATTACTTTGGATAGGGCAATGTGGGGAGTCGACCAGACTTCCTCTCTTGAGCCCCAAGAAGCAGGCCTTCTTATTAAATACATTCGTGAAATAGAAAAATCATTAGGGGAAGGCATTAAGAAAATATATAATAGAGAATTAACAATTTCAAAAAAACTTAAGAAACATCAATTTTAAGATGCGTATTTATCAAGATAAACAATTTGGATTATTTCTTAAATTTGTTAAATACCTTTTGCCTTATTGGAAAAAAGAGGTATTGATATTTGTTTTAAGCGGAGCAGCTGTTTTATTAGCTCTTATAAATCCATATCTTACTAAATTAATTATAGATAAGGCGATCGGTGGCAGAGATTTAAATAAATTTATAATTCTGATATTAATTGGTGCAATAGTTTTTATTGTAAATGGATTAGCGCGTACAATAAAAGATTATTTAGAAAGAGTCGTAAGATTTAAGTTAACCTTTGATTTGAGTAAAAAGACCTTTGGATGTTTAGAAAGACGTTCTTTAAGTTGGTTCCGGGAAAGGTCTAGTGGAGAACATCTTTATAAGATTAATTACGATATAGATAGAATCGCAGAATTTATTACTGCTGTCCCGCCTCAGATTATATCCGTATTTTTCGGACTAATTTTTACACTTGCAATTGTATTTTATTTAAATTGGCAAATGGCGGTCTTAAGCCTTTTATTAATTCCCTTTTTATATTTGCTACATTACTATTTGAATAAAAGGATGAAAAAGGACTGGGAAGAATTAGTAAGGAGTTCCGAAAATATCTTTAAAAGACTTGCTGAGGTCTTTTCACGCATCCAACTTATTAAAGTATTTGGCACAGAAAGTGTTGAGATAAGAGATTATTTGAAGAGATGTCTGGCAAATATAACAATGAGAGTAAAAAACGCAAGATTAGAAATCATGGGCGTTTTTGCAGGAAGCGTTGTAAATAAAATTATTTTTGGGTTTATTGCTTTTTACGGTGGGTATCAGGTTATAAAGGGGAATGTTACACTGGGCAGTTTAACTGCAATTGTTGTTTACCTGAACCAGTTACTGGGATTGGAAGATAAGCTTGCCGTAATCTTACGCATTGCGGTCCGGGGCTCCGTGTCTTGTAATAGGATTGACCAAATATTAAATGACAAATCCAAAATCACAGAATCCCCAAATGCTAAGGACTTTATTTTTAAGAAAGGTAGAATAGAATTTAAGAATGTTGGCTTTGGATATGAACAAGGTATTCCTATATTGACAAAACTCAATTTTGAAATCGAAGGAGGTAGTTATATTGCGATTGTTGGCCGTTCAGGTTCAGGAAAAACCACGCTTTTAAATCTTATTTTAAGGTTATATAACCCATGGCAAGGAGATATTTTTATCGATGGATGTAATATAAAGGATTTGAAATTTAGTTATTTAAAAGGGCAGATCGGAATAGCTATGCAGGAATCCTTTTTATGGAATGACAGCATATTAAATAATATAAAATACGCAGTAGAAAATGTTACAATAAAAAAGATAACTGAGGTAGCCGGGCTTACAGGTGTGGATGAGTTTGTTGGAGATTTACCATTTAAATATGAAACGATTATAGGCGAAAATGCCTGCAAACTTTCTGAAGGGCAGAAGCAGAGGATAGCTATTGCCCGAGCATTGATTAAGAATCCCAAAATTTTAATTTTGGATGAGGCGATGTCTTCTATGGATTCACTAATTGAAGAAAGAATAATAAAGAATATAAAAGAAACACAAAATGGAGTTACATTAATTGTTGTATCCCACAGATTGTCTACGATAATGATGGCAGATTTAGCCTATTTTTTAAAAAAATCTGACGAAGTAATTATTGGTAAACCACAGCAATTACTAGAGAAAGAAGAAGCATTTTATAATTTGTTCGCGACGCAAATAAAAGAATGTGTATAACAAACAATACTATTTGTTAATTCATCAATCCCAGAATTGCCCACCAAATAAAAGCAACTTCAGGAAGGAAGAAGCTGAAAGCAACTAGGTTATGTGATATAAAAAAGCAATGTTTGCTGAAAGTAGTCCGATAATGATATAATTTTGACCTACAGAGTTTTTTAATTTCCTGATTCCTGTTCTGAAAAGTTTAAAGATTATCCATAGCCAGCTAATCAATCCCGCAACTTTGACAGTTGCCCTCCAAAATTTTCCCTTTTATCGACGAGCAAGCCAAAACCTACCCCTGACGGGACACTATGTTTTCTCTCTTACTTGATAAGTGACAATTCTGGGTGGTGAGGCACAACCTACTGCCTTAAAGGCAAGGTGGGCTTTATCTGCGAACTCAGTCCTGAAGATGATTTCTTTCCTTCCTTCAGTTAGTTTGACTGCCTTAACCGCTTTTACAGCTTCAAATACTTTCTGAAAGGAGGAATCCTTATCCTGAATTAACGGCGAATTGCCGTGTTCTAGCGATAAAAATATTAACAATGCCGACGGAAAACTGTTATAATCTGGGTTTAAAAGTATCCACTTC
>JAGUYA010000160.1 GCA_020061545.1 Candidatus Omnitrophota bacterium | reverse complement strand
CCCTTTCGAAGCGCATCCAGTAAGAACCGCCTCCTCAGCAATTAATTTTACTCTCGTAAGTTGTGGTTTCTGATATTGCTTCTTTGTTTTCTTCATTTTGCTTCTCACCTCCTTTCTTATTTGTGATACCCAACATCCTGGCTCTTAGATGTCCTATGCGACAAAGATATTCTATGGGTGTCTCGTTACCATTGCTTTCCAATTCTGACCAGCCAGGACAGTAACCGCATAAAATACCAAACTCGCAATCTCCACAGATATATTCGCCTTTGGGTTTACGCAAAAAAACCTTGGGAAATTCATTATACCATCCATTCTTAAAATCCCCTTTTCGTAAGTCATATTGAGGATGTCGAGAAAGGATACATACATTCAGTCTACCGTAAGGGTCTATTTGAAACTGAACCAAACCAGCGCCACAGGTATAAAATAAGCCTCTCCCCGGGGGCCCCCATAATCTTTTGCAAAGGTCATACCACTCATTATATCTATCTTTATCAATTCTATCAAGCTCTACTATCTCTTCGGGTGTTATTCTATATTTACAAGGCTCCCTGCCTTTATCTAACATGGGATTTATTTTCGCATCGTATCTAAAGGGAATATTCTTTTTTTTAGCGTAATTCTTTATACCCCAAAGCTCATGTTTATTTAAAGTCAATAGCATTGTTTTTAATGTTAAGGGTAGTTTTCGCTCTAAAACCAAATCAATTCCCTTTAAACATTGTTTAAAAGAGCCTTTTACCTGCGTTACATTTTCATAAGTTTGCTCGGTTATTCCATAAAGAGATATCTCTATAGAAAAAGGGGGATATTTTTTGAAATAATCGGCTATCTCAGAATTAATAAGTGTGCCATTTGTAAATAAAGTAATAAGAAAACCTTGTTTCTTCGCATAAGTATATATGTCTAAAAAATCTTCTCTTAATAATGGTTCGCCTCCAGTTAATACTAACCAGGTACAGCCTTCTTTTGCTATTTCATCAAATATACGGCTAATTTCTTTAAGTGTGAGTTCTTTGCTCTTATCGCATTTTTTCGGACAGTAACAATGGCAACATTTTAAATTACAACGAAAGGTTGGCTCAAAAGTCCCCCGCAGAGGAATCCTTTTCTGCCCGTGTTTCTCATAAAGACCTAAACTGAAATCACCATATCCAATTTCCCGCATAATTTATCAGTTTGTTTAACAATCTAAGGGATTTTATTGAATCGATAATATGAGGGTATCTTAACCTTATGCGACAATAATCTCTGGTATCCATAGAACCAAGGAATAAACATCTTGAACAGTTTTCCCTAATCGAACATATATGGCAACCGCGTTTTTTTTCTTCTTTTCTCTGAAGACTATTTAACCTATGTTGGATTTCAGTTAAATTCTCGTCTATCCTTCCCATACATTTTCCCTGGAAGCAGGAAATTACACGATTGTTTTCATCAACGATTAACCGCTTAAAATGCATAACAGGGCAATAATTTGACCATCGGCAGGCATCTAATAAAATATAATTACGCGCAGTATTCGGGCAGGATAAAAAATATTCTATATCTTTTTCACCGGAGATTCTAACTATCTTTTTCTTTTGAGGCAAAAGTCGATCAATATTATGAAGGTTTGTTATACTATATTCAAATTTAAGATACCGAGGAACAAATTCTTGCAACTTATTTACAGAAAGCCGGTATTGCGGAGAGAACCCGCTAACTGTGCTCGCAATTAATATCAGTTTGCTTGAATTATTCTGATTCAAAAGCCTGTTTAAATTTTTACCGTAGAGGAACCTTGTCTTGAAGGCCGTATTTTCTATATTCCATTCAAAGGGAAACCTTTTACCCAAAATTACAATATCTCTTAAGTATCTATTTGCCTGCCTATCGTAATAGCCCATCAAAGAATCATGGATACAATCCAGCGCATAACGGATATTAGAATTTAGCTGTATCCCATGTTTAAGCACAGGGATTTTACGGACATTATAGGTATATCTGGGCGGGGATATTGTTTGGTCATTAAAAAGCATCTCTTTAAATTTCGGTTTCCTTAAATATAAACCATAATTACGGTGTGTTTTAAAAAGTTCCGTTCCTTTAAAAATAGATAAATAATTATGGGCGTAGGTATCTACATTTAAATCTTTTACAAAATTAATTGTTTTAATTCCTGCACTATAATTCTCAGCCGGTAACCCTAATATTATACTCACCCCGACGCGAAAACCTATACTTTTTGCTATTACTACATTTTCTTTTGTTTTTTGAATAAATAATCTTTCCTGTCTATAATTCTCTTTGCGGCCATAATTAAACCTCACCTTCTTTATATTATATAAAATCCGAGGCACTGCGGTCTCTAATCCAAAATATATATCTCTGAAGCCCGTTTTAAATAAGGTATGCAACAGGTCTTTGTCTACCGTGTCCGAACGTGTAAGTAACCAGAATCTTAAACTAATTTTTTCCTTAATAATCTTAGAGCAAATTTCTTCTACTCTCCTGCGGTTAAGCGTAAAGGTATCATCCTGGATTGAGATCTTTGCATCCGAAAGGCTTCTCTTCTTTAATAATTTATTAATGAACCCAAGTTCCGCTATAACCCTATTTACCGAATGGTATCTTATGGTATACCGGGACATCGCTGAAAAATTACAATAAGTACACCTATAGATACACCCCCGTGAGGTCAAAATAGAAATTTCGTTATTCACCCTTAATAAATCTAATGGGTTAACTATCCCGTTAAGATAAGGCGATGGTATAGAATCTAT
>JAGUYA010000084.1 GCA_020061545.1 Candidatus Omnitrophota bacterium | reverse complement strand
TAAAAATGCTTAAAATTTGTGCTCTATGTGGAAAGAGTCAAATTGCAGGAAGAAACATTGTGCGAAAGGGTCTCGCTAAAAAGAAAGGTGGTACAGGTAAAAAAGTAAGCCGTACAACCCCACGCACCTTCCTTCCCAACCTGCAGAAGATGCGTATTTTAATAGATAACCGGCCTCGTAGAGTATATGTCTGCACAAAATGTATAAAAAAAGGCCGCCTGCAAAAGGCCTAAGTTTACCCCGCCCTTTCTTCTTCAAAACATACTCTATTGTAGAAAGAGCGGGGTTTATCTAAAAAATACGTCTTCGACTTCTAAAATTACAGCCCCCTCGTCTTGCCAATTGTCGAGTTTCGGACTATACACTAAATCAAAAGCATGCGCTTGGATAAGGCCTTCTTTAAAACTAGCCATCCCAAATCCTATTGCGCAAGATGTAGTATGACCATCGGTAACCCAGAATTTGAGCGTATCCCTTCCTAAAATTTGCAGTTCACCTTTTAACTTAAGATTGCGGGTATAAAACAAAGGCTCAGGATTTCCTGTGCCAAAAGGTTCTAAATCCTCAAATTCCCTGATAATTTCTGCATTTAGCTGTGATAATTTTAATTCCATATCTATATCCAGGCTGGGAAGCAAATCCTCTAAGAGCAATTTTTCCTTAGCCAGATTATTAATTTTATTTCTAAAATCTTCTATGCTATCCTTGGCAATAATCAGGCCAGCAGCGTGACTATGACCGCCGAATGTCTTTAAAAATTCTTTGCATTCTAAAAGTGCCTGAAGGAGATCAAAGTTCTTTATGGAACGACCAGAACCCTTGCATAAATCGCAGGTTTTGGAGATAACAATGGTGGGCCGATAAAATCTATCCACAAGCTTTGAGGCCACAATTCCTAAGACACCCTGATGCCAGTTTTCTTTAGCAATGACAATAATTTTGTGTTCCTTAAAATTAATCTCTCTGTCAATTAAATCCTGTGCTTCTTCCAAAATTTTATTTTCTACCTTTTGGCGCTGGCGGTTATGCGCCTCAACAATCTCGGCAAGTCTCGCCGCTTCCTCCTTTGCCTCACTCACCAGTAATGCTAAGGCAGTTTCAGCTGTATCCATACGGCCGCTGGCATTGATACGCGGCCCAAGTATATACCCCACAAAACCGGAAGTAATCTTTTTATCTTTGATGCCACTAATTTCTACAAGGGCCTTAAGACCCGGACGTGGGTCTTGAGAAAGTATTAATAGTCCTTCCTTTACCATTACGCGATTTTCACCCGTTAACGGGACAACATCCGCAATGGTGCCTAGAGAAACTAAATCCAAGTCTCCGTGTAACATTTCGCCCGTAATCGCCTGACAGAGTTTATAAGCCACGCCTACGCCAGACAAATCTCTATATTTATAATTGGCATTTTTCATTTTAGGGTTTATCACTGCGCAGGCGTCAGAACGGGCTTCTTTATTGAGCGGCTCGTGATGGTCAGTGACTATAACATCGATATTAGAACGCCTTAATTCTTTAATCTGTTCGTGGCTATTCGTTCCGCAATCTACAGTAATCAGGAGTTTTGCGCCTTTCTGTTTGGCAAAGTGCAGGGTGTTTTTATTTAAGCCGTAACCCTCTTTTATTCTATGCGGTATGTAGTGTACTACATTTAGTCCAATTTTAGAGAGCGTGGCCTTTAATAGAGTAAGGGCAGTAAGACCATCCACATCGTAATCGCCGAAAATCATCACCTTTTGCCTATTTTTAAGCGCCTTCTTGATAAGATGGAGGGCATGGGGCATATCGGAAAATGAATGAGGGTCTAAAAGATGGTTTAAATCTGTGTGCAAAAATTTTTCTGCCTCTTTTATATTATTGATACCGCGGTTGATTAATATCTGGGCGAGAATTTTAGAAATACCAAGTTCATTGCTAAATACACCCTGGAGGTGAATATTAGGGGAGGCAATGTTTAATATCTTGCGGTTTTGCACTTTTAAACTTACATTTTCGCTGGTCTGGAAATACCGAGTAACTCAAGGCCCAAAGCTATTACAATCTTTGTTCCCTGAATAAGAGCTAATCTGCCTCTAGTCAACCTATCATCTTGACCCAACACGCGGTGTTTATCGTAGAATTTATGGAAACTCTCTGCGAGTTCCTGTAGATATACTGTCAGCATATAAGGGTCAAGGGTTGTGTAACAGATATTTAATATATAGGAGAACTGTAATAATTTTTTTATCAACTCTATTTCTTCTTTCTCTTTGAGCGTTATCAAATCCACATCCTTAAATTTAATCCTCACAGGACTATTGTTTAAAATACTGCAGATTCTGGCATGGGCATACTGTACATAATAAACCGGGTTTTCCTGTGTCTGTTTTTTGGCGATATCTAAATCAAGGTCTAAGTGGCTGGCTGTGCGACGCATCAGAAAAAAGAATCTTGTGGCATCGCGTCCCACTTCATCCAACACTTCTCTTAAGGTGGTATATTGGCCTTTGCGCGTCGACATCTGGATGGGTTTTCCTTCCTTGAATATAGAGGCTAACTGCACAATAATAATTGAGAGTGAATCCGGATTTTCACCCAGCGCTGCCACGGCAGCCTTGAGTCTATTTATATAGCCGTGATGGTCTGGCCCCCAGAGATTTATTAACCAACTAAAACCGCGTCTAAATTTATCCTGATGGTAGGCAATATCCGGTGCCAGATACGTATAAGCGCCATCGCTTTTTACTACCACCCTATCCTTATCATCGCCAAACTGTGTAGACTTAAACCAAAAAGCACCGTCTTGTTCATAAATAATACCTTTTCTCTTTAACAAATTTAATCCTCTTTGTATCTTACCGCTCTTACGCAATTCTTTCTGGCTATACCAATAATCAAAACTGACCCCAAAGTCATCAAGTTCTTTTTTTATTATGTGTAATATGTATTTTACACCGTATTCTGAAAAATTTTTTCCGCCGTAGGCGGATCCGCCTTTGGCGGAGATTTCTCTTGCTATATCCCTGATATACTCTCCCTGATAATGGTCATCGGGAAATTCTATTTTCTTTCCGGATAATTCCTCCAGCCTTAACTCTATAGACTTACCTAATATATTAATCTGATTGCCTTCGTCATTAAGATAATATTCTCTCTTGACGCTAAACCCTAAAAAAATCAAAATATTGCCCAGGACATCTCCCACCGCTGCAAGTCTTCCATGGGCAACGGATAAGGGGCCAGTAGGATTTGCGCTCACAAATTCAATTAAGACACACCTAGCCTTACCTAGATTTACCCGTATAAAATTCTTACCTTTTAAAATTAAGCGGTGTAACTGTGCGTAAAAGTAAGCCTCGCTCAAATAGAAATTTATAAACCCTGCTCCTTCAATTTTAATTTCTTTTACGTAATTTTTGAAAAGACTTTTTTCTAAATATTTTTTTATACTAGCTACTAGTTCTGCGGCAATCTCAAAAGACGCTTTCCCTGTCAGCCTGCTTAACCTTAAAGCAATATTGGTCGAAAGATCACCAAAACGACTATCTTGCGGTGGATCCAGATATAAAGATTCATCGTAAGCCTTATCTAGATGCAAATCATCTAATGAATTTTTGATTATGGGTAGCAATAAGTCACGAATATCTTTTTTCATCTTATTCAAGACGCATGGATTGGCGAGTAATAAATCACGAGAGGAATTATAAACGAGGAATTCTTACCCTTTTGGCATCAGACCAAAGACGCTCTAAAGAATAAAACTCTCTCATCGGTTTATAAAAAATATGTGCCACCACAGACGCATAGTCCAAAACTATCCAGCCTGATTCGTCATTGGAGGCAACCTGAGAGAGAGATTTTATTCTCTGTTTTGCTAAATCTTTTTCTATAGCTTGCGCAATGGCATTTACCTGCCTTAACGATGTTCCGCTTAAAATCACAAAATAATCGCAGAAACTACAGATGCTGCGCATATCCAAGACAATTATGCCTTGCGCTTTCTTAGATTTAGCAGCCGCTCTAATACGCAGTGCTATTTTTCTTGGCTCTATTAGTACTTTACCTCCTTTAGGAATACTTAAGGCAGTAAGATAAAAATAATTTTGAAGACTTTATTTCTTTCCTAAAATCCTATACATCCCTGTCCCGCAATCAGGGCATTTGCCTTTTACTGCCAAACGGCCATTTTTCATGGTCACTCTCTGTTCATCTTTCATTTCTTTACTTTTTTTACACTTCACGCAATATCCCTTTTCTGCCATTTCTTTTCCTCCTTTTTAAATAAGCAGATAATTTATGGAGCAATTATTTTAATTTGCTGCGACATAAGTTATATCTGCGAATTTAACCCCCCACCACTTTCAATATAGCGAAAGGCTAAATACGAAAGTGGTGGGGGGTAAGTTCAAACTAATAAGTTATGTCGGACACATCCAAATTTATATGCTCCATAACTTATGTTTTCACTTATATTATCATAGCTTCATTTATGTGTCAATTAATTCTTAAAGAGCCTGTCCTGAAAAAGTCTTTCTAGCACGAATCTACACGAATCTTTACCTGCCTGCTGGCAGACAGGTCGAATCCACACAAATATTGCCCCTCGATAATTCGTGAAAATTCGGCTTTTCCTGCCTGCCGCAGGCAGGGATTCGTGAGAATTCGTGTCAAAAAATAGTTTTTCAGAGACCACTCTTATCTAAAGCGCGATTAATATGTTCCTCTTCAATCTCACCCACAATCTCTTCGATTAAATCTTCCAGGGTCACCAGGCCCAAGGTCTTTTTGTGCTCATCAACCACGATAGCAATCTGAATTTTATCTACCTGAAATTTTTTGAGGACTTCATTCACTCGTAATGTGGCTGGCACATAATATGCATTGTGTATCAGGTCCTGCAATAAAAATAGTCCTTTGTCCCTGAGCATATAAAGCAAATCGTGGGCATAAATTATACCGACGACGTTATCGACAGAGCCGTCATAAACGGGTAGCCGTGCATGACCTTTCTCAACAAAAATATTCAACAAATCTTCTGCGGTGGAGTTTATATCTACCGCAATAATTTTATCTTTAAGTATCATCACATCCCCGACTTTCGTATCGCCGAACTCAAAAATACGATGTAGCATCTTTCTCTCTTCATCGCTTAAGACTCCTTCTTCCTTTCCCACCTCTATCATCAGACGCAGTTCTTCTTCGGTTATTAAAGGAGATCTTTTGGTGGGCCCTATTCTTAATACCTTTAAAATAAGATTACTTGCACCCGTGAAAATAAGGATAATTGGCTGAAATATCTTAATAAATGCCTCCATAAAAGGCGCAGTAAACAAGGCAATCTTTTCTGTATGTTTAGTGGCTAAGATTTTAGGCGTTATCTCGCACGCAATAAGCACAAAAAAAGTAGATATAAACGTTGCTATAACTACGCCCCAGTGATAACCAAATATGTGGACAAATATTGCCGTCACAATAGCGGATATGGCAATATTCACAAAATCATTGCCGATTAAAATAGCCGCAATAAATTTATCTAACTTGGTAATCAGACGGTGGATGCTCTGGGCACGTTTAATACCCTGAGCAATCATATGACGCAGGCGTATTTTACTTAAGGCAATGACTGCAGTCTCAGAGGCAGAAAAGAAAAATGAGAGTAATGCCAAAAAAAATAAAAATATCAATATCATAGGCACTGAGAACACGTGGTTCATTTTTAATTTTGAGTCTTTAGTTCAAATAGAGCTCATCGTATATAACTTGTTCAGTATCCTTAAGCGGGCTGATGAGTGCAAGGTTCAATTTTTTTTCTTGAAATATATATTTGGCAACCTGCTGAATATCCTGCTGTTTAATCTTGCGTACTTCATTAATAATATCTTTTAAAGAATAGACCTTATCCAAAGTAGCGGTGGATTCGCCAATCCAGAGCATATGGTCAAACGTATCTTCTAAAGCGAGCGTCAGCTGTCCTAAATAAAAATCTTTTGCCCGTTTAAATTCCGCAGTAGTGACCAGCTTATCCTTGGCTTTCTTTAATTCCTTTAGAATAAGTTTTATGGCATCTTTTACCTTGCGGTTATCAATCCCAGCGTGGACGATAAATGCACCTGTGTCTTGAAAATATTTCACCTGTGTGCCGATTTCATAAGCGAGTCCTTTTTTCTCTCTGATCTCGTTAAATAACCGACTGGACATATTCGCACCTAACACTATATGTAAAAGCGCCAACGCATGCCTTAAGTGATGATCTCTCTTAAATCCATGAAAACCCAAGGCCATATGTGTCTGTTCAGTTTCTTTATACAACAGCTTCAATTGTGGTTTAAATTGTTGTTCATTTACCTTAGAGAAGGTATTTATATTTTTGTCTTTACGAACAGAAAAAATAGCAGTTACTCTATCTATAAGTTTATCAAAATCCAGTAAGCCTGCGGCGCTAATGATAATATTAGGCGGGGTATAATATCTTTTCTTGAATGAAAAAAGCGATTCTCTTTTAATTTTATTTACAGAATCGATACTACCCGCAATAGGCATTCCCAGAGGTTGCTTAGGCCAGAGTAGTTCCTCCAGCAATTCATAGACATAACTCTGAGGCAAGTCCTTATACATCTTTATTTCTTCTATAATTACTGTCCTTTCTTTATCTATTTCCTCTTGCGGCAATAAAGGATTTATCACCATATCCGAAAGAACATCCAAGGCTAAATCTAGATAGGAATGGGGTATTTTAACCAGGTAACAGGTCAATTCTTCAGAGGTAAATCCATTTAAAGAACCGCCTACGCCCTCAATTGATTCTTTTATCCGCCGACAGGAGTAATTTTTGCTGCCTTTAAAGGTGAGGTGTTCTAAAAAATGGGTAATGCCTTTAAATTCAGCTGACTCATACCTACCGCCTACTTTTATCCAAATGCCTAAAGCCACAGACTGCATCCCGGTCATAGGATGGGCGATAACCCTCAATCCGTTATCTAATATTTTCTTTTTATAAATTGAGTTCATACTCTTAGGCCACAGACAAACTTGCTTACTCTTTGTACTAAATCAGATCTACCTATAT
>JAGUYA010000047.1 GCA_020061545.1 Candidatus Omnitrophota bacterium | reverse complement strand
GTCTTAAAAGAAGTCACCAAAAAATTAGACCTTTACAAATTTAATGAGGCGGCAAATATATTGTATGCATTTTTCTGGCATGAATTCTGCGACTGGTATTTAGAGATAATTAAACCAAATATAAAGGATAGACAGAATCAGGTGGTTATGTATAAGGTCCTGGAGAAATTCTTAAGAATTCTACATCCTTTTATGCCCTTTGTCACTGAGGAAATCTGGCAGAGATTGCCGCACGACGGTCTAACTATTACGATTCAATCTTGGCCGCATATACAGGATGAGATGATTGATAAAAAACTAGAAGAACAGGTACAATCCATATTTGAGGTGATTAAAGAAATAAGGAATTTGCGTAGCTCGATTGAACTGGAGCCTGACCAAAAAGTTGTGGTTTCTGTTTATCCCCATACAAAATTCAAGCACAAGCTTATTGAGAATAATTCCGATTTAATCACCAACTTGGCTAAATTAGAAGCTTTAAAAATCTTGGATTCGAGTCTAAAGGCCGGTTCCGCCACTGTTAGCGCTGTAATCGAAGATATCGACATATATTTGCATTTTAGCGGGCTCCTTGATATTAGTAAAGAAAAGCATAAAATAAAAGAAAAAATAAATGAACTGGAAAAGATTAAGAATGCAAAAGAACAGAGAGCAAAAAATCCCGAGTTTCTCAAAAAAGCACCGAAAGAAGTAGTAGAAAAAGAAAAAGAAAGCATAGAAGAATTAAAGAATTCCCTAAGGCGTTTACAGAGGATGTACCGTGAATTACTTTAGGAAGCTGGAAATAAAGGATATCATAAAGAGAGCCCTGAAGGAAGATATAGGAAAGAGAGACATTAGTACTACAGCAATTATTCCCAAAGATAAGTATGCGCAGGCAGTCTTAAAAGCCTTAGAAAATTGTGTGATTTGTGGTTTGAGTATAGCGGCCGAGGTATTTAGGGTCCAGGATAAAAATATAAAATTTAAGCCACGGGTTTTAGATGGCCAGAAAATAAAAAAAGGCAAAATTATTGCGCGCATTGAAGGTAACGCCCGTTCAATATTAAGCGCAGAAAGGGCAGCGTTAAATTACCTGTGCCTGCTTTGCGGTATCGCCACAGAAACAAGAAAGTATGTAAATGCAGTAAGGCCTTATAAAGCAAAAATATTTGATACGCGCAAGACCATCCCAGGTTTAAGAGAGCTTCAGAAATACGCAGTAAAAATTGGCGGCGGGCATAACCACCGGATGAGATTGGATGAAATGATATTAATTAAGGATAATCATATCAAACTCATAAATCCCCAATCCCAATTTCCAAATCCTAAACAAATCCCAATTTCCAAATCCCAAACTACAAATCTAAAATACATTATTGAACGAATTAGGGAAAAAATTTCTAATTCAATTAGAATTGAAGTAGAAGTGAAAAATTTAAGAGAATTTAAAGAGGTCTTAAAGCTAAAACCAGATATAATTATGTTGGACAATATGAGTATAAAAGATATGAAAAAAGCAGTTTCCATCAGGAATAGCCAAACACCTTCCGCCGAAGGCGGATCCGCCTACGGCGGAAAAACCAAACACCAAATACCCAAACTTGAGGCATCCGGCGGGATCACCCTAAAAAATGTTAAGAAGGTTGCTTCTTGCGGCGTAGATATGATTTCTATCGGAGCATTAACCCATTCTGTAAATTCAGTTGATATAAGTTTAGAGATTTTATAAAAAGGAGGGCAGAGAAATGAAGAAAGTCTTAGTAGTAATCGCCATATTTATTTTTATGTGGTTATTTTGGTATACCCTTGCGGCACAGGCACAAATAAATCCTTCAAGGATATTTGTTTGCAGTGAGGTGCTTATGGCATTAGGTAAGATCAGGGGTGATCCGGAAATCAAGAATACTTTAATTAAAGGTCTTGCGGACAAAGAGTTTTTCATTCGTGCTTATGCTGCCGAAGCCCTGGGTTACTTAAATGACAAAGATGCGATTCCCATGTTAAAGAACTTAACCGAAGATGATAATTATTTTGTAAGGATTATTGCTACTACGGCCTTGCTCCGGTTAGAGGGAATCGGAGAAGATGCGTTGCTTAATTTTCTTAAAGATAAAAAGCCAGAGATAAGGGGTAATGCGGTGGAACAATTGGGTACTTTTGGAAATAGATATTTATCTAATATATTCGAGGTGCTGTTAAAGGATGATAGTGATTTTGTGCGGACGAAAGCATTGGTAGCATTAGGAGGAAATAAATTTAATCAAGCTGCTGATTATAGTGTCCAGGTATTAGAAGATAAAAATCCTCAAGTACGGCAAGCCGCTTGTTTTGCGCTAGGCCAAATTGGCTATACCAAGGCGGTTCCCCAACTTAATAAAAGATTGAACGATAAGGATGTAAAGGTGCGCGCCAGCGCAAAAGATGCTTTAATCCTACTCGGAGACCAGTCAATAATCAATCTTCTTTGGCAAGATATAAAAGCAAAAGATGAATTTTTGCGGGGAAGTTCCTATGTGGCTTTAGCCAATCTTAAAAAAATCGAGGTACTGCCGGTTGCTCTAAAAGAAATTGTTGCACCGGAGAATTCAACTTTTGTAAGAATGCAGGCAGCCAGAGCCCTGATGATATTAAAACCATACGTTTCTGAATTGTTGGATAAGGCATTGGTCAGGTTAAAAATCGATGTTTTATCATCAGAAAACTTAGAAATTAGTTTTAGTTACAGAGTAAATGGGGAAAGTTTAACCTCAATACTTATATCTGCCGTTACTGATAGTAAAAATTCATTGCATAAAGATGCACCGTTTATTATCAGGGAATTGCGAGAAAAGGCTTGTTTACCTGCTTTGCGCCAAGCCCTATTTCTGGATGATCCAGATATGGTAGCAGCTGCAGCTTTTACTTTAGGTGAGCTAAGAGATAAAGATGCAGTAAAATATCTTATTGAGGTATGTAAGAAATACGGATGTGGATAAATTTAAGCTAGTTTCGAAGTTTGAGCCTTGTGGCGACCAGCCAAAGGCAATAAAAGAACTAACTGAATCAATTTTATCGGGGAATCGCTACCAAACGCTTCTGGGAGTTACCGGTTCCGGAAAGACCTTTTCTTTAGCCAATGTTATTGCGAGGATAAATTTACCCACCCTGGTAATCTCTCATAATAAAACCTTAGCTGCACAGTTATATTCAGAATTTAAGGAATACTTTGCGCACAATGCTGTGGAGTATTTTGTGAGTTACTACGATTATTATCAACCAGAGGCATATATACCTTCCACAGATACCTACATAGAAAAGGATGCCTCCATCAATGATAGGTTGGACCGTCTGAGACTTTCGGCAACGAGTTCGCTTATGTCGCGTCGGGATGTCCTGATTGTCGCTTCGGTATCCTGTATTTATAACCTGGGCTCACCCGATGACTATCGGGATTTACTTGTTTTCATTGAGAAGGGACAGGTTATATCCCGCGATACTTTAATTTTAAGATTTATTCAAATACAATACGAGAGAAATGATTACGAGCTTATCCGGGGTAGATTAAGAGTAAGGGGAGACATAGTGGAAATATTCCCTGCATATGAAGAAACAGCCCTGCGGATAGAACTTTTTGGCGATAAGATAGAAAAAATTTCCCAGATACATCCTGTCTCCGGCGAAATCCTAAATTCATTGGATAAGGTAGCAATATATCCTGCCAAGCATTTCATATTCTCTGGTGATAGACTGGAAACCGCACTTAAATCTATAGAATGGGAATTAGAGGATAGGCTTGAGTTCTTAAAGAGCAAAAATAAATTATTAGAGGCACAACGCCTCCAGGAGCGGACCAAATACGATATGGAGATGTTGAGGGAAATCGGCTATTGCCACGGCATTGAAAATTATTCACGACACCTTTCCGGAAGAGCTGGAGGCTGCCGGCCGTATTGCTTAATTGATTATTTTCCGCAGGATTTTTTAACCGTAATCGATGAGTCACACGCAACCATACCCCAGATAAGGGGTATGTACGAAGGAGACCGCGCCAGAAAAGAGGTTTTGGTAGAATATGGTTTCAGGCTACCTTCATGCCTGGATAACCGGCCTTTAAAGTTTGCGGAATTCGAGAGTTTAGTAAAACAAGAGATATTCGTCTCTGCCACGCCTGATGAATACGAAATAAAAAAGAGTCAGGCTAAAGTTATTGAACAGATTATCCGGCCCACGGGTTTAGTGGACCCCCAGATTATAGTTAAACAAACTTCCGGCCAAATTGAGGATTTAATCAAAGAGGTCAAAAAGCGCGGTCTTAGAAACGAACGGGTTTTAGTGACCACTTTGACTAAAAGAATGGCGGAAGATTTAAGTACTTATTTACAAGAGAGGGGTTTAAAGGTAAGATATTTACATTCCGAGATAGAAACCATCGAGCGTTCAAAAATCCTCAGGGAATTAAGACAGAAAGAATTCGATTGTTTAGTGGGGATAAATTTACTTAGGGAAGGCCTGGACTTACCCGAGGTTTCACTGGTGGCGATTTTAGATGCAGATAAGGAAGGGTTCTTGCGCTCAGCAACTTCTTTGATTCAGGTTGCCGGCCGCGCTGCCCGTAATATAAACGGAACTGTCATCATGTATGCGGACACCATCACCGGCTCAATGCAAAAGGCAATTGCTGAAAGTAATAGAAGAAGAAAGATGCAGTTAGAATTTAATAGAAAACATAAGATTACGCCGCGTTCCATTCAGAAGGCAATAAAGCAGGGGATTGAGGATTTAGAAGAGTCGGAGGAATTCGTGGCAGATTTAACCGGCCAGAGCAAAGACGAGTACGAGTTAAATAAATACCTCTCAGAATTAGAATACGAGATGGAGCTGGCTGCGAGGAACTTACAGTTTGAAAAAGCAGCCCTTTTGAGAGATAAAATTAAGGAGTTAAAAGGCGCTATTAGCCATTAACAGTTAACAGGGACAGGTCCCTAGCTAAAGCAAGAAGTGTCCCCGGGGGACACTTCTCCGATTGCATCGGGACCTGTCCCTAAAAAAGATATGTTATTAGCTATAGATATAGGTAATACAAATATAAGTTTGGGGTTATTTATAGGAAATCGTTTACGCAAAAGACTGGTTGTTCCTACAAAAGAGAAAAAATACCAAACCTGCCTTAAAAAGATATTCCGCCAGAAAAAAATCCGTGATGCGATAATCTGTAGCGTCGTGCCAGATGTTACTCAGATTTTAGAACAAGACTTAAAAAGACTATTGGGTAGGCGACCTTATATTATAGGTAGAGAGATAAAAGTGCC
>JAGUYA010000145.1 GCA_020061545.1 Candidatus Omnitrophota bacterium | reverse complement strand
TCAATTCGCACAGATAACTTACGTCGCTAAATAGAAAATAAATGCCTCGTAAGTTATGTGCTCATTGAAGGAGGTAATTATGTTAAGGTACTTAACTGCAGGTGAATCGCACGCAAAGGCATTGGTTGCCATTTTAGAAGGTATGCCAGCTGGACTTAGGATAGATTTAGCCAGGATAAATCAGGAATTAAAACGCCGGCAACAAGGAATGGGTCGCGGCAAGCGGATGCAGATGGAAAAAGACAAAGCCGAGATTCTCTCTGGATTAAAGAAAGGTATAACCTTAGGCAGCCCCATTGCGCTCTTGATCGAGAATAAAGATTTTAGTATTGAGCGATTGCCCAAAGTAACCTCTCCGCGTCCAGGACATGCGGATTTAGCTGGACTCTTAAAATATGGGTTTACAGATGTGCGCAATGTTTTAGAGCGCGCATCCGCTCGAGAAACCTCCAGTCGCGTAGGTATAGGCGCAATCTGTAAGATATTCTTAGCGGAATTCAAGATAAAGATATCCAGTAAAGTTTTATCTATTGCAGGAGAGAGTAGTCATCTGGCGATGGTGAAAAAGATTCTGGAAGCAAAAGAGAGAAAAGATACAGTAGGCGGCGTTTTTGAGGTGGTCGCCAGAGGCCTGCCTTGCGGTTTAGGGAGTTATGTTCAACCCGACAGGCGCTTAGATGCAAGGCTAACTCAGGCCATAATGTCTATTCCGGGAATAAAAGGGGTAGAGATTGGTTTAGGTTTTGGCTATGCCGATAAATTTGGTTCTGGAGTCCACGATGCCATTTATTATACTAAGAATAAAGGTTATTTCCGTAAGACTGATCATGCCGGCGGTATTGAAGGCGGCATATCCAATGGCGAAGATATTATTCTGCGCGCCTGTATGAAACCCATTTCTACCTTAATGCATCCCCTAGATTCCGTGAATATCATCACCAAAAAACCGGCAAAAGCAACTGTCCAGCGTTCGGATATCTGCGTAGTGGAGTCTGCGGGTGTAATTGCGGAGTCTGTATGCGCTTATGTTCTGGCAGATGCGTTCTTAGAAAAATTCGGCAGTGACGCACTTTCGGATATAAAAGATAATTACCAGAATTACCTAAAAAGAATCCGTTAGAAAATATCACCTCCTGCGTCTATTAAGTTAGAAGGAGGTGATAAAAATGGAAGAGACAATTCAGGTCAGCCGGATTTACAAGATAGACGGCGATACCAAACTGAAGGCCTTTGTGGATATTTCGTTGGGTGGCGTCGTAGTAAAGGGCTTACGTATTGTTCACGGCAGCAATGGTCTGTTCGTGAGCATGCCACGGCATCAGGGTAAAGACGGAAAGTGGTATAGTACCGTTTATCCCACCACCAAGGAAATACAGAAACAATTAAGCGACTTGGTCTTGGCTGCTTATCAGGAGTAGATTCGGAACGAAAAAGCCCGCCATTTTTATGGTTTTTGGCGGGCTTTTATAATTTGACAGAGTTTTAACTATATGATAGAATTGCGGATATGCATAATATCTATTTAGTTGGATTCATGGGGTGCTGGTGCGACGAATAAGGAGCACCGTTTAGCACGCCTGCCGAGATGTGAGGCAGGCCGGGTAAACATGTCAATATGAAAAATATCTATTTAGTTGGTTTTATGGGAACAGGCAAAACTGCTGTAGGTAAGGAACTCGCCAAGGAGAAGAAGTGGCAGTTCCTGGACTTAGATGATTTAATTGAATTAAGAGAGAAAAGGACTATTTCTTCTATCTTCGCCCAAGATGGCGAGCCCTATTTTCGTAGGGTAGAGAAAAAGGTTTTGCAGGAAGTAGGTAAAGAAAAGAAATTTGTGGTTGCCTGCGGCGGCGGGATTGTCCTGGATAAAGATAACATCAAAATCATGAAAAAAACAGGCATAATCATTTGTCTGTCTGCCTCACCCCAGGTGATATTAGAAAGGACAGCTGCCTATTATCATCGGCCATTGCTCAATGTAAGCAACCCTAAAAAACAAGTAGAGTTACTCCTGAAATTGCGCGCTCCTTATTATGCCCAAGCACATAAGACCATCGATACCTCAAAGATTTCTATAAAAGAGGTGGTGGAGAAAATCTTAAAATTAGTGCAAAAGAAAAAATGACCAGGCTGGAAGCGTTGATTGGTTTAAATATGGTTTGCGATATCGGCAGTATCCGTTTAAATAAACTGCTCAGGTTTTTTCACCAGCCCGAGAATATACTTAAAGCGCCCGTAGATAAATTAAATGCGGTCTCAGGTATCGGCGAAAAAATCGCGCACGAAATTACTTCTCTAAGGAAAGAGGATATAGATAAAGAATTCAGCTTAACGAAGAAGCTGGGTTTAAAGATTTTGACACCACAGGATGCAGGGTATCCGGAAAATCTCAAAAATATTCCTGACCCGCCGATTGTGCTTTATGTGAAAGGTCAAATAGAAGAAAAAGATAAATTTAGCATTGCCATTGTAGGTTCGCGCCGGGCTTCTTTTTATGGTCTGTCCTGCGCAGAAAGATTTGCTTATGAACTTTCTGAAAAAGGTTTTACTATTGTTTCTGGTATGGCACGCGGCATAGATACTTATGCGCATAAAGGCGCTTTAAAAGCAGGTGGCCGTACCCTGGCAGTGATGGGTGGCGGTTTTCAGCATATTTATCCTCCGGAAAATAAAAACTTGCTTGAGGAGATTTCTGAGAACGGAGCAGTGATTTCCGAATTCCCAATAGAGGCAGAGCCTTTAAAACAAAATTTTCCCCGTCGCAACCGCGTCATCAGCGGTCTGTCTTTAGGGGTTTTGGTAGTAGAGGCAGCCAGAAATAGCGGCGCCTTGATTACTGCGGATTTTGCCTTGGAACAAGGAAGAGATGTTTTTGCCTTACCCGGTAAAGTTGATTCTGGTAATTCTTTTGGTACAAACGGATTAATCCAGCAGGGCGCAAAATTAGTTTCCTGTGCAGACGATATTATAGAAGAATTTAATCTCAGCACAACTATAAAAGTAAAGAGACCAGGACCTAAAGAGATCTTATCATTAGATTCAACAAAAAATGAGCGTCTCCTTGAAGAGGAATCTTTATTATATAATTTAATCTCTAACCAACCCCTTCCTTTAGATGAGATTGCCGAAAAGACTAATACCAGTATTCCCAGGATATCCGGGCTGCTTTTAAAATTACAGATGCGTAAGTTAATAAAAGAGCTTCCCGGCAAACAATTTGTCAGAACCGCACTTTAATTAATATGGCAAAAAAAGATTCCCTGGTCATCGTAGAATCACCCACAAAAGCAAAGACCATCAGCCAGATTCTCGGAGATAAATTTTCCGTAATCTCATCCCTCGGCCACTTGGTTGACTTACCTGAAAAAGAATTAGGCGTGGATATTGAAAAAGATTTTACGCCTTCTTATGTGGTGATTAGCAGAAGGCAGAAAGTCGTCTCTGCCTTGAAAAAAGAATCCCAGAAGAAAAATAATATCTATGTAGCTACCGACCCTGATAGAGAAGGCGAGGCCATCGGCTGGCATATCAAAAACAGGTTTTTAAGGAATAAAAAAGTCTTCCGCGTCATCTTCCACGAAATCACGCCTGCGGCAGTAAAACAGGCCTTTAATGCCCCCCGCGATTTTGACCTGAAGATGATTGAAGCCCAGGCCGGCCGCAGGATACTGGATAGGATAGTGGGTTATTTTTTAAGTCCTCTGCTCTGGAAGAAGATTGCCCGCGGATTAAGCGCAGGCAGGGTGCAGTCCGTGGCTTTAAGATTAATCATAGAAAGGGAAAGGCAGATTAATAGTTTTCTTCCCCAGGAATACTGGGAGATTGAGGCAGAATTAAAAAAAGCTGTCAGCTGTCAGCTGTCAGCTGTCAGCTCTTTTTTAGCCAAGTTAGAAAAAATAGAAGATAAGAAAGCAGAGATAAAAAATAAAGAACAGGCTGACCACCTAGTCAATGATATAAAAGAAAAACAATTTATTGTATCAGAGATAAAAAAGGCGGAAAAGAAACGCTATCCTAACCCACCCTTTATTACCAGCACCTTGCAGCAGGAGGCATTTAATAAATTAAAATTCAATGCCAACCGCACCATGATTGTCGCCCAGCAACTTTATGAGGGTATTGATATCGGGGAATCTCTCCCCGCGGGCCTGATTACCTATATGCGTACTGATTCTACGCACGTAGCTAATGAGGCAATCCAGGCAGTAAGGAGTTACATTGTAAAGAATTTTGGCAAAGATTATTTACCCCCAAAACCTAATGTTTATAAATTAAAAAAACACGCCCAGGCTGCGCATGAAGCCATCAGGCCGACCTTGATTTCCCGAAAACCAGAGTCCCTCAAGAAATTCTTCAGTCCGGACCAATACAGGTTGTATGGGCTGATTTATTGCCGCTTTCTGGCCAGCCAGATGGTTCCGGCGCAGTATTTGGTGACTACAGTGGATATACAGGCAGAAAAGTATCTCTTTACTGCCTCCGGCACAAGTCTGATTTTTGACGGATTTACTATTGTGTATAATAAGAATGCCGAAGAAGAGGGCGAAAATAAAGCGAAGAATATCATCCCGCCTTTAGAAAAAGACGAGGTTTTAGATTTGGTAAGGTTGATACCATCGCAGCACTTTACTAAACCTCCAGCCAGGTTCTCGGACAGTTCTTTAGTCAAGGCATTAGAAGAAGATGGTATTGGCAGGCCTTCCACCTATGCACCGATAATCTCCACTCTAATCTTGCGCGATTATATACGTCGGCTCAAAGGTTATTTCCATCCCACTGAATTGGGGTTTAAGGTCTCTGATTTATTAATCCAATATTTCCCCAAGATTATGGATGTGAAGTTTACTGCCTTTTTAGAAGAAGAACTGGATGAGATTGAAGAAGGAAAGATTGATAAAATAAAGGTATTGCAGGATTTTTACACGCCTTTTAAGTTGAGCCTGGATTTTGCACAAAAGAACATTAAAAAAGAAGTGATAGAGACAGAGGAGATTTGCGATAAATGCGGTAAACCCATGATTATAAAATGGGGGCGCAAAGGTAAGTTTTTAAGTTGTTCAGCATATCCTGAATGCAAGAATTCTAAGTCTATCACCACGGGCGTGAAATGCCCGCAGCCTGGATGCGGCGGAGAACTTATTGAGCGTCGCTGGCGAAGAGGGGTATTTTTTGGTTGCACCAATTATCCCAACTGTAGATTCACTGCCAGGACCCTCACCGCACAGGAATAAGTCTAATCATGGAACGCTATATTGAAAAATTTATGAGGTATCTGGAGATTGAGAAGAACTATTCTAAACACACGGTAGAGAATTATCGCCTTGATTTAGAGGATTTCAGGCAGTTTTTAGGTGATTTGAACTTGGAGAAAATCGACTATTTAGTCTTAAGAAAGTATCTGGCACAACTGAAAGAAAAAAATCTTAAGGTCAGGACAGTCAATCGCCATCTTTCTACGCTCAGGTCTTTTTTTAAATTCTTAATTCGCGAGGGTCATCTGAAAACCAATCCTATTACTAGCCTCTCCAGCCCCAAGCAGGAAAAACACCTCCCTCTATTTCTCACCGAAGAAGAAGTAACAAAATTAATCACCGCAGTCCAACCCAAAGATGAGCGGGGTTTACGTGATAGGGCAGTCCTGGAGACATTTTACAGCACAGGCATCCGGGTCAGTGAATTAGTAGGATTAAAAATCCAGGATGTAGATTTTATTGGCGGAGTAATTAAGGTACTGGGCAAGGGTAAAAAAGAACGCATTGTGCCTATCGGAGATATAGCCATCGCTGCCATCAGGGCTTATTTAGAAAAGAGAAAGAAACAGCAAGAGGCATTATTCTTAAACAAAAGCGGTAAACGCATCACTGACCGGGGCATAAGAAATATTGTGGGAAAATATATCCGGATGGCGAGTATAAAACGAGGTGTCTCCTGCCACACATTAAGACATTCTTTTGCTACGCATCTTTTAAATCGCGGCGCAGATTTGAGGAGTGTTCAAGAACTCCTGGGGCACGTAAATCTCTCCACCACCCAAATCTATACCCACCTTACAACCGATAGATTGAAGAGTGTGTACGATAAAGCGCACCCCCGGGCTTAATGAGTTATCCTGTTACCCCGTTATCCTGTTACCCCGTTTAACAGGCAACGGACAAACAGGCTAACAGGCAAAACAAATATGTTTATTATTTATGATTTAATAATCCTGGTATTCGCGCTTGTTTATCTGCCCATATATTTATTGAGAAGAAAATTTCATCCTGGTTTTAAGATGCGCCTGGGAATATTACCTGCGGAATTAGAACTCCAGCGGCCTATATGGATTCATGCTGTAAGTGTGGGCGAAATCATGACAGCCAGAAATCTCATCAAAAAATTAAGAATTGCCTATCCGGATAAAAGATTCTTTATCACCACTGTTACACCCACAGGTAATAAGATTGCCAAAGGTATTGCCAGTGAAACCGATTTTATATCTTATCTTCCTTTGGATTTTAGTTTCGCAGTCAGAAGCGTTGTAGATAAGATTAAGCCCTCCTTATTTATTATTATGGAAACCGAAATCTGGCCGAATCTGATTTCCTATCTTTATCAAAAGAACATACCCATCATTTTAGTAAATGCCAGGATCTCTGACCGTTCTTTTAGAGGATATTTCAGCATAAAATTTTTACTCCAGCCTCTCTTAAATAAGATTAATCTCTTTTGTGTCCAGACTCAAATGGATGCTCAAAGGTTGATGCGTTTAGGGGTTGTAAAGAATAGGATAGAGATAACCGGAAATATGAAGTTTGATGTTCAAGACTACACAGATT
>JAGUYA010000058.1 GCA_020061545.1 Candidatus Omnitrophota bacterium | reverse complement strand
TCAATTGCTCCGGCAATCTGGGTATGATAAAATAGACTTGGACCAGCAAGCTTGCCCTTGCCTATCTTACCTATTCCCATAATCCTGACCTCTTGGGGTGAGAGCTTTACATCAGAAAAAGCCTGAATACCTCTAAGAATATTCTCTCTCTGCCAGCCTAAATGCAGGCTGCCTAAGCCACCTAAAACTGCACTGGTAGCCATATCTCTTCCCACGCTTACTATATCTCTGGCACTTATCGCTTTTTTATTATCAAAGATAGTTCCTAAGACTTCTGCTCCTGCTCCTATCTCTACTCCATACGCAAACCTTTGAAGTCTAACCCACCCATTAGAGGTCCGAGAAAGAACACCCAAGCCTGTCCATTTCTGCAAACGAGTAAGCTTATCCACATCAACCGGCCTAAATCCCCTGGCAATTCCCAAACCAAAAATTGCTCCTCTAAACCAATTTCCTGGGTTAAGGTAGTTATCTTTTAAGCGTGAAAGGAATCCATCTGGTGAAAAGAATCCCCGTGGACATTCTTCAGCTTCAGCCTCTAAAATTAAAATTGTTCGCACTAAAGGATAAGTAGATATTCCGCCTATTATTCCAGATAAACGAGGATGGGCTTGCACAAATTTAGAGCCTGCTCCTAACATAACTGTATTAAAGAGAAGACCAGTTATTGCGCCTTCTAACCAAGCTTTCCCAAGTCTATCTCCGCTAAAAGGAGTCTTGTCTTCAAGTTTAAGCTGGTTGTATGTTAATGCATCTATTCCAATCTGGGTGAGGACATAGATATTGGCAATACCAGGGGCTGTGCCTATGGCAGTGGCTCCTTTTATAACATTAGTAGCGAAACCAGGGCTTCGAGCAGCTAAATTTGCAATTCTTTCTCCTAAAAAGACTCCTTCAGATAGTCTGGATAATTTGGCATCAAAATTAGTTACTAAATTTGCGAGACCTGGGTTGTTGCGTATACGATTAATTGCATTAATATATTTAGAGGCTTGAGATAATTGTAATGCCCTTGTTCCCCAATTAGCAATAGAAGGAGCGATGCCTGCACCAAATCCACTTGCTGCAACTACTATATTTGCAAGGGGATCCATATTAAGATGCCCTGTATAATAGAGATTTGTCCCTT
The DNA here is from genome assembly GCA_020061545.1 of Candidatus Omnitrophota bacterium. Classification (GTDB taxonomy): domain Bacteria; phylum Omnitrophota; class Gorgyraeia; order Gygaellales; family Profunditerraquicolaceae; genus JAGUYA01. Next base: position 9,487 of record JAGUYA010000058.1, on the reverse strand, counting down.
GTAAGATAGCTTCATTTATACCTACATTCCATAGTGTATTTCCAAACCAGGTCTGCGCTCCAGGCAATTTTGAAGTTAAATTTAAGCCAAGAATTTTATAGCCAGCGTATAACTGGAGAGCGCGCGTTGCCGCCTGATGCCGAACCTGAAAAGAATTATCACTTCCTCTTGCGATTGCCTGAGATAAAGAACGACCTGATGATATATCTAACCAAATATTATAACCTACTAATCCAGGATAGGTTACGCTATAAATTTGAGATGTCCTTCCCAAGCCGGAAATTATTGTTCCTCCTAATGCGCCTACTTCTCCTAGCGCGCTTAGTCTTCCTCCTAACCTCACAAGACCACTACCACCTCTAAATGCTGTGAGAATTAGAGTTACTAATTCTGTTCCTAAGTCCAATTTATCATATATAGTTGTATTTGCATTGCAAAAATCTGCAAGGCCAAAATTATCAATAAAAGAGCTTATATTCGCAATATTCGCAGGAATTTCCCAAAAATGAAAACCAGCGTATGCAAGATCTATGGGAATGTTGAAAATGGTCGAAAAAACCTTCCCACGTATATATGAACCATAATACAAATTACCTGCATAAGATTGATAAGCCTGCTTCGTAAGACTATTCAATATCTGACCTGCTCTCTCTACCACTTCTTTCTTTTTACCCCACGTGAACACACTTTTTAAATTATACGCCAGTTCCAAAAACCTGATCCGGGCATGAAAATCATCTACATTCTCTGGTTTGATCTTTGATGAATCTAAACTTACAGGTATAATAAGACTATTTTCGATGTTTCCTAAAATACTCAAGGCTTCTAGATAATTTCCCTTTTCTAAATTGCCTAATGCTTTATTTATGTCAAGTTCAACCTTATCTCTATTATTTAAGCTCTCCCTCGTCTCCTTAGAATATTCCTTTAGATTTAAATCTTTTAAGGCTTGCTGGGTTATTTTTTGTGCTTCTAATTTTGCCACTGCATTTAAAGTTCCTCCGGTAGCATTCACAAAACCCAAGATAGAGTTAAAAGCACTAAAATCCTTGTCTGCTAATTTTGCATTTGCCAAAAGTTTACTCTGTATTGTCCCAATTTCGTTCTGATACTTCTTTAACTGTTTCTCAATGCCACTACCCTTGTTATTAGAAGAATACGACGAATGTTTTAAAACTTCTTTTATCTGTGATGGTAATTGTGATATATCTTGGGATAATTCTGATATGTTAAGGGCAACCAAGGCAAGGTCAAGATCACCTTTCTTTAAGGCATTCTCAGCAATATTAAGTAATTTTATTTCATTCTTTAATTTATCTAATAATTCTTTATTTTGCTTTGCTTCTAGAGATTTATTTTCTCTCCCAGAATTAAAAGTTGTAGTTGACTGTCCTGTCTCCTTATTAATCGAAGGGTTAATTGACTGACAGTTTACTATTTCCCGAGATCTTTGCAAAAATTCTCTTCTTTCTTTGGCTAACTGATAAACCTCAATAAGTTTATTTTGACTATAGAAATAATTTTTTCCCTTAATCCGGAATATATCAACTCCTAACTTTTCTATAATTTCCACTGTAAAAGGATTTACTGTAGGGTCTTTCGTCTTAAGTGGTTTTAGTAATTTTGCCAACGTCTTATATTGCTCCATAAGGAAAATCTTATCACCTTTACCTATCACATACAACTTAGTATCCGAACCTCTGCAGATCTTATTACCGTCAACAGTTTTACCTGTATCGCTAAGCTTAATTTCATTTCCTTGAGCGTCTCTTAAAGACATCCTTCCCACAGCTAACAGATTAACTCCTGCTGGCAGCTGTTTTAATTTTTTACCAACATCTAAATCCCAATACCTTCCCTGTGTATCAATAGCATATTTATTGTCTTTGCCTATTTTGTTAAAGCTTAATTTCTCGTTCTGATAATAAATGGCATCTACCTTTGCCTCTTTACCGTCAAAAGTAACTACTTTGTGCAACTCTCCTAATTTTATCCTCTTTGTTTCTCCTGGGTAAAAGACATAACCAGAAACTAAAGCTACAGGATTTCCCCTTTCATCTCTTGAAGGTTTAAATTCTAATTTTCCTGGATTAAGAGAAACCTTGAAATCACTCTTTACTGTTACTAATCTTGTTGGGTTGCTTGCCAGGGGTAATTTATCTATTTTTACTCCCCCTGCTCCTGGATTAGTAGCAATATGGTGTGATTGGGGTTGATGAAAGCCTGGGAGAATTGCAAATTCCAAAGAGCCCTTTGTGCGGGATGTAAAAATATTGAAATTATCTTGTGTTGTCCATACAGTATTAGAATGAGTAGTTATCTTTGACCACCAGGGCTCAGTTCCTTTGCCTGTAGGAGCATTAGTAGTTCCTGTTGTTTTTAAAATAAGGCAGGATTTATCTCCTATGCTTCTTAAGTCAACCTGAGGCAAAACATAGGCAAGATCAACTTTATCTGGTCTAAATGACTTTATTAAACCAATATGGTCTCCCTTTTCTTTAGGCAAATTATACCCTTGCCATTTCTTAGCAGAATAATCCCCATCTTTTCCAGTGAAGAAAATGCCATCTTTATTCCAGAGAAAACCTTTACCACTGTTACTATCTATATAATATCCCTCATGCTTTTTGTCAGGCTGCACTAAGTTATGCATACTGTAAGCATCAAAGATTACTTTCTGATTATCTTTGGGAAAAATATCTAAGGAGGCAACCAACACATTTTTACCTTTTTCCTTTACTCTTTGAGCAAAAGGAATAACTGTAACTTCTCCCTTTTTAATATTCATCAGCCGGCCAAAGTTTGTCCCAGGTGAAAATTCAAGGATATTACCAGCAGCAAAAGGATAAATATGACCGTCATAACCAATAGATAAAGATGTGCTGCCATTAGGAGTAAGCACAACCAATTTCTTGCCACTATGAGGATCGCTGCTATTTTCTATTTTTATTCTATCAGGAAAAGGATTTTTAAACACAAATTCAGGTAATTCCACCTTTGCAACTCTATCATTTCCAGGCTTAGGGGTCTCTGCTATCTTCCCAAAATCATAAAGAAAACCAAGTTCTTTTTCAGGAGAAGATATTTTTATTATGGGTATATATCTTTCAACCAGCCAATTTATCTCCTCTTTGCCCTTTTTTGGTAAAGGAGTAATAACCTGCAATTCTCCTTTTACCGCATTTCCAATCCCTATTCTTTCTACTACTTCACTGGTCTCTTTCTTAATAATATCTAACTGCGCCTTGCTTGAATTAACCGAAAAGTCTAAGTATTTAAACTCATCTATTCCTTTTCCAATTAACTGCTTTGCCTCAGAAATGTTTATATTATCTAAAACAGCCTTGTAGAGTTCTTTAAGTGGGTATGAGCGAGCCTTACCACTACCGCCAATCCATATCTCATCTACTGATGAATCCGGATTAATAGTAATCTGAGAAGGAATATCATTGGCCTCAAGCATTATTCCAGCCAAATCATTTGCTTTAATGCCTTCTTGGCCTATATTCCTCCAGTGAATACCACTATTAGGAGTCAGCCAGAATGATGATAGGGTATTGCTTTTTTTATCTAAATAATAAGCCTGATATTGACCTACAGGCAGAGAATTACCTTTACCAGTAAAACTTCCATCTAAAGTCATCTCTACATTAAAAAAATTATCCTGAAAACCCCAAGGTAAAACACCACAAGTGGCATAATAGCCTGTATAACTCATCCATTCTTTGCTCTCAGGAATCCTTGATAAAGTGGCTTTTTCTTTAGGTTCTACGCTGTCGGATTTAAAACTTCCCTCCTGGTGGTCTTTTATTTTCGGAGATACTTGGGTAGGAGCTTTAAACTGGTCTAATAAAGGAAGGAGAACCTTAGCATTTTTATCCACAAAGGATAATTCTCCATCTTCTCCTACTACAAGGATTGCTTTAACTTTTTCAATTGCTTCTGGAATAGGAGTATGATTTTCGAATCTAAAAGGCTGACCATTAAAATTTAGAAATCCAGTAATATCAGGAGGAGGATTGATTATCTGGGAATTCACCATAGGAATACCTCTGGAACTTGTGATTTCTAAAGAGCCAGTACTTCTAACAATATCTCCCCTTCCATTAAAATAATAACGCTCTCTTACAAAAGAAGGCGCTTTGATAGTAAAAACTCTACTACTATTGATAATCTGGCCAAAGCCATCAAGGCTATTACCGGAAGAAAACTCTATTGATGTTCCTGTATCTACCTCAAATGAAATCTTTCCTCTTCTGTGCTCTCCAGACTCAGAACCACTTATAAAAGAAGAAAAGATGCTGATAACAGTCATCCTTTCTAAAGCTACAGCCTTTGCTCCAGGATTAGAAGATAAATCCATAAATATCCCACCCGGACCATGGTAAAATTCTATTAAACCTCTTAATCTAAGGCCATCTATCGTATAGGAAGATTCGGTTGAAGGCATAAATCTAAAAGCATTGTAATCCTGGATAGATGTAGGTTGAATTTTTTCTTCTGTAGAAGGTTTTTCCACAGAAGGACCTACTGGAGCAAGTGTTTCTTGTTTGTCTTGGCCAGTGGTTAACTCTACCCAGCTCTTTAAGACTTGGCCTCCTTTTAAATTAAAACTCTCTGGCAGAGAACAGTCTTTTATTGCCTCTCCGTTGGCTGTTAATTTTAAAAATCCATATTGGCTAAGCAGATTCTCCTTCGCATTTTTAAATAATTTCTGGGCTTCTTCATAAGACACCTCTGTTTTGGCTATTGAGCTCTTTAGCTGTCGATAAAAATCTATGGCTAAGGGCTCAAGAGTTTCCTTAAAAGATTTTCTTAGATTAGAATCATTCCTCTGATCCTCAGGTAAACGACTCATTTTTTCATTTATCATACTATCTAAAATTTGATTAAAGCTCTCCACTGCAGGATTGGGATTAAAAACTAAATTAGCGGTGAATAAAGTCTTATTCAAGCTGTCATATTTAATATCAACCCTTGAGCCTTGAGTTTCGTATTTTCCTTGTTTATGATACAGCCAGGAAGAACCTGTCCAGATTAAAGGCTTATCCTCCCGCGCAGTTATTTTTACATTATAAAACCGAACTATTTCTCCTTTTTCGCTTATCTCTCTATTTATCTGGGGGTCAAAATAATAATTGGATTCTAAGCCAGGTGTCTTATTTGTAGAAGTAAAGAATTTATTCTCATCAGGACTGTGATTTAAAGCTACCTGTTCTTGTCCTCCTCTATATCGCGAAAAGGAAAAAGGAGAAGGAGCAAAACTATTTTCAGGATAAAAAACCTTTGAACCAATGCCAAATACAACCTGACCATTCTTAACAAAGGCCTGAGAATCTGTAATCTGTGAACTGATCTTAAAATGACCTAATCCTGGGTAGTCATCTACTGTTAAGGCTTTGAGTTCTTTACTCTCTTCTTGAGAAAGAGAATGAACAATTGTAGGATAAGGTTGAATTTCTGGGTTACTACAGCCTTCAAAACTATTTAATTGGGGTATATATTGATAGAAAAAATCTCCTTCTCTTAAATAACCCTGATATGTCCAAACCTGCTGGTTATTTTCTCCTGGCTCTATTTTAAAATAGCTACCTTCATTAACCCTAAGCAAATCCAAAGGAGTAGTTTTATCCCCAGTCTTATTCTCTAGTCTAAATCCTTCTCCAAAAGTAGATTCTAATCTCTGGCCTCCTATTTCTGTTCTGTATTTCCAGCCTTTGATATCAAAATACGTTTTAGCCCAGGGGATTTTTCCGCTTTTTAATTGCTCAAGAGTAACACCCTTTGCTCCTAATACAATGTTTTCATTGGTTATCAAAGAAGCTAGAGCAGGAGGATCTTTTTTAGATTCTAGTTTATTAAAAACATCGATTAAAGGCTGTTCGGGATTATTATAAACCACAACCCAATCCTTGCCCTCATTAAAACTCAAAAGATAGGGCTTTGGGGAATCTCCAACTTCTTTTTTAAATCCTCCTTGAGAAACAATCCCTGATAGCGGCATTCCTTCTATAAGAAGTTTTCCTATGTTTTGTTTCATACACCAATCAGTAAATAAAATTTGAGAACTGCCTGGTGGGGTTGTCTGGGATTTTATCTCCTTGTTATAGAGGTCCTCTAGATAGTCTTTAAATACTGGTGTGGTTAAAAGTGCAATTTTAGCTTCCTTGCTATCCAGAGCAACCATACTTAATGCAGCCGGGTTAAAGAAATATCCAGCCATTACTGCCTGCCCTGTCTTATAGGATTGATAAACGTCAAACCCGTTTTCAACCTTTACCACTGTCCGAGACAATTCTTTTTCAGGTGAGAAACTATAAAGAAAACCTCCTTGGTTGTCAAATACTTCTAATCCTATTCCTATGCCTGGTTGTGTATTTTTATGCAAATCTACCGAGCTCTTATGGAGATTAGCCGGGAGACTAATTAAATTCAAACGCTTCATATATTCCTCAGGAAATAAACCTTTATTATTTACTATGTTTGAGTTATGTACTTTGTTTGCTTCCCCAAACTTTCCTTGAGTGCGTAAATTCGCTTCCTGAGTTAATAATTCTATTATCTTTCTATTTTCTTCTGCACACTTAGAAAAGTTTTTCTTAGTATTCTCATAACCAAATATTGTCCCGTTAATTTTAGATAGCTCCCATTTACCATTATTCCACTCAGAAATATCAGTAAAATTAAGGCTGCCTTCAGAATCTCTATGCAATTGCTCTTGCAGGTAGGAATATAAATAATTATCCTTAATGCTGGATGCGGTTAAACCTAAGGTCTTTTGCTGAATACTCATATTTCTATCCTCATAAGCACCTATCCTTAATATCTCCTCCTGACAAGGCAAAGTTGCCAATGCAGACATAATTGAAGCGCGATAACCCTGAGCAACTGGTTCTGTCCAGGCAAAATTGAAGTGGGCTTGGGCTATGGAATTTCCTACAAACTTAATCTCTAGTATTGTGAGAAGAGGGAATTGCTTTTCAGCTATATTCTCAAAAAATCCCTTAGGATTGTTTTTGCCTTTCTCAATTGAAGCAGCAATAGCTCTAATTCTATCCTCGTGAGTAAGGTATCTCTCTCCCCATCCCACCACCTCCTTAGCAAAAAAATCATTCTTTAGTTTGAAGTTTTCATCTAACTTCTTTTTTAACTCTACTAAATCAATTTTAGCCGGTTTATCCTCCCCAATGCCCACAACTTCTCTAACTTCCCAGGCCCCATCTCCAAACATAGTAATCCGAATTGACTGGTCAAGTGGAAATAATGATGATAGTGGGGCCATGGAAACACGTCCGCCATCGCCATCGTTAAATAGGTGATGATAAGCGATTATAGGCTTTGTATCAGGTATTACATCTATGTTTCCTTGGGTTACAAAATAATCTTGTATTTTTACTACTACGTCACTTACAACCCACAGATGCTCCTTGCGAAAAAATTCAATACGATTCTGCCTGGATGCTTCTGGAAATGTCAACTCACTATTAGAGAATTGAGTAGGTTCTCCTAAAGCAGTAACTCCAATTGTTCCTATGAGTTTTACTACAAGAGGATTTGGCGTCAGAAAAACTTTAGCCTTGGTGAGGGGTGGTGGTTCTGGTTCTGAGGGAAAAGGAGGTTGGTAGCTTTGGATGTTTTCTTTAGGAAGTTCATCAAAACGCCAGGCAATAAGGTCGCCATCCCAGGCATATCCTTTAACATAACCCTGCGAATCAGGAAATATTCCCTGTTTATCTGTCACTACCTTAGAAGGAATAAAACCTTTTCCAATTTCATCTACTCCCGGTAGTCTGCTTTCCGCGGAAAGTCGGTTTGGTAAGGCACCAGCCAAATCTGTTGCAAAAGGAAAACCTGCCCCATTATGACTTATCGTCCTTCCAGCTGACAAATTACCGAAAATACTAACACCTTGTTCCTTGTTCACAACATGCCACATCATATTCTGACCAGTGGACACATTAGCATTGGAAAAACCTAAACCAAAAGAGCGGCCGGGACCAGGAGGAGGAGCAACATATAAATAGTTATTTTTTTCTGTGGGTGTCCAGGAAAAATTGGGGATTATATTAACTTTCTTGTCCGGCTCAAACCCAATTTTATCTCCTGCGCCAGGAGTAATGCCCATATTAGTAAAATTAAGATTAAGCTTGCCCTGATTATCAGGAGAAAGAGTAAAAATAGTATTGCCTACTTGCTTTGCAGAACAAATATTGGGATTGAGGTTACTATTATACCTATCAGGCACAGGTGGACCTTCTTGGCCCGGACCCTGAAAAGCGCTAACCCCTCCAGGATTCAATAACCCAGCGCCGTATTGACGCATATCCCAGCTAAGATCACCTGAACGAAAAGTATCCTGGGTAACTGGCGCCTTAAAAGAAGCAATGTTATAAAGAGATTTATTTATCCACACAAACATCTTATCCTCAAATTTAACCTCAGGAGTAACAGAAGTTTTATTAACCGCGCAATAAGGAATCTCAAAACCGTTCTGGGCTTCTCTACTAATTGCTGGCTGACCATTCCAGACAGCCTGTGTAATCCTCCCTGAAGAATCGTAAATGGTAGTAAGAGGCTGAGAAAAACGATAGGTATTAGAAGAAATATCATTGGTATCAGGGTTTTTATACTCAGTATGAAAACCCATTATCTGCTGAGAAGTGGCTCCGCCAATTCCGTGAGAAGTTATGCTAATGCCTATGGGAATCTGAGCAGAAATCTGAGTAGAAATATTTAGGTCCTGAGGCTGTAAATCTTGACTGGGAAAACTATAGCCGGTGAAACTTGATGTGGATGCGGAAGGGAAATTATTCTGGCGCCACTGATAATCATTATCCCAATTTGATGTGCTTGTGCCTTCCAAAACCCTTCTTGCACCTTTTATTTGTTTGGCTTGACTATCAGTAATTACACCTTCTACTTTAGGAACAGTCTCCTTAATGCTGTAATTCTGATTTAGCAAGGACTGTCCCTGTATTAAGGCATAGCCAGAGAATTCACTTAAGAATTTTTCAAAGGGCAGAAACTCTTCTCTGTGCTCATCAAGAAAATAAACCTTTTCTTGGGTTATTCTGGTAACTAAAATATAGTGGTCGCCTTTTAAGTGGGCAATAAAAGGAGCAGGGACTGTCCCCATCAGAGTCAAAGGGGACTGTCCCTGAATATCAAACTTAACCGGATAAAGTTTGTGGCCAAAGAATTCTGAAGTCTTGGATAGAGCAAAGAGAGAATTTTTAATTACCTTGGGATTTCCTTCGGGCTTAACCACACCATTTAAGATGTCTATGGTCAAAGCCATTACCGCAATATCCTGCTCAGAAACTCCCTTAGCCTTGTAGTTTAAGTAATCAAAAAAAGCCTTAGCGCCACAGGGCCTTCCTTTAAGCCAATTATAAATTTCTTCAATTCTTTGCTTTGAGATATTTAGGGGCTTGTCTAACTCTATTGTTAAGTTATCTGAGATTTTAATGGCATTGATAGGCTTTCC
>JAGUYA010000154.1 GCA_020061545.1 Candidatus Omnitrophota bacterium | reverse complement strand
TCGCAAACTGCCTCTACTTTAGCCAAAGGGTCATCATAAATCAGTTTAATTCTTTTTCTTTTAGCCACGCGTATGGCTTCGGTAACCGCATCGCGTAAGATTTTGCGCGTTCCCTCAAATTCAATTAACCTGCCGTTATTTAAGCGCGTAATGGCAGTAAGGGCATTGATACCGACGTTGATAATGAGTTTAGACCATAATAGCCCTTTGATATCCCGCGAAATCCTGGTTTCAAGACCTACTTTATTAAAGATTTCGCGGATAGTGCGCAACTCTACGGATATTTTTCCGTCGGGACGGCCAATTACCGTCTCTCCTTTTCCCGCATGCCTTACTTTACCCACATCAAGTAAAGTTGCGCCCAGATTAGTCACCCCGCCAATAACTTTGTCGCTTCCTACTGCTTCAGTCATAATTTCAATATTGCCGATACCGTTCTGTAATGTCAAGACCTTGGTATTCTCGCCTATGATAGCCCTAGCCTCCATAATTGCTTTTTTAGTATCGTAGGATTTAACGCAGATAATAATTAAATCTACTTCGCCTATTTCCTGCGCCTCAGCCGTGGCTTTTAGCTGCGCCTGCCAATTTCCGGAAATCCCTTCAATAGATATGCCGCCTTGCTGGATTTGACTGGCGCGTTCCTTATTTTTATCCAAAAGCCAGATTTCTTCTTTAGATTTAGAAAGAAATGCTGCCAATAAACTTCCCATTGCTCCCGGACCCACAATCACTATTTTCATCTTAAGACCTCCAGGGACGGTCAAATTGTTCAAGTCTTTTTAGGGGACAGTTCTGCTTATGAGTTTAGAGAACCGCCCCTAAAATAAAGAGGGACAAAATTATTGATTTTATTGATGACCTTCTGCGACTTCAGTTCTTTTTCCAAATGAAAATTTAAAAAGGAATTCAGGATTACCTCCAATTCTTTTTTGATCTGCGGGTTCATACCTAAATTAAGATTGTTTTTAAATTCATTCTTCTCAATGTGCAGGATAGAAGCCACCGTGCCCCTAAAAATGGTGCGCGCCTTCAGGTCTTTGGGATAACATTGAGTACAGAGCAAACCTCCTAATGCCGAGCTGAATTTGGAGTGACCGCTCATCCTTGCGCCGCAGGAAACGCAAGAGTCAAAATGCGGTTTAAATCCCGAAAAAGCCAACATCTTAATCTTAAAGATGGTCATAATTTTCTCAGAATTTTGGTTTATTTCTAATTCTTTAAGGCTGGTTAAAGCCAGATTAAATACATCCTCATTTTTGTCTTCCTGGGGCATCACCGCATCTATAAGCTCCGTCATTAAACTCGCTGCTCCTACTTTGTGGATGTTTTGCCTGACTATATCAAAGTTATCTTTTATGTCGCATTGAGATACTAGATGTAATGCCGAATTTATTTTTTTATAAAATACGATATCATTATGAGAAAAGGGCTCCAGGGTGCTGGCAAATTTAGCGGGTTCTTTTTTTATCCCTTTAAGGATACCGGAGAGTTTTCCGAAATCCCGCGTATAGAAATTAACAATCAGGGAGGTCTCGCGAAAATCCCACTTGTTTAAAACCAAGGCTTCGGTTTTATGTATAGACATTCTTTAAAGAGATGAAGGGTTATTAAAGATAGGCTTAAGGTTAAGGTGACAAGTTTAGCGCTTTCAGTATGTCTTTTTCTCTTTTACGCATCACCAATTTATCTTTTTTGCTTTTGTCATCATAGCCTAAAATATGCAATATGCCGTGAATGACATATAAATATAACTCGAAATACGGCGAGGTCTTAAAAGTCCTGGCATTGTCAATGGCTCTTTCTGTAGATACAGCTATATCCGCGAATATTTTATCTTTATCTTTGGGCTCGGTAATATCAAAAGCTATCACGTCAGTGGGGTTATTTCGACCCAGATACTTTAAATTAAGTGCTTTAATCTTTGCGTCATTTACAAAACAAAGGGTTATTTCCCCGGATTTTTTAATGCCTTCTTGCGACAGGACCTGCTGAACTGTTTTTACTACCTTTTTGGAATTGACGGGAATCCTATTTTGCAGATTTCTTATGATTATTTTCACCCCGCTCTTCCTTACATTATATATTTTCATTTTTAGGAAGGGCGGGGCTCGCTGCTGTTTGCTTGGCTCTCCGGATAGGTTATGCGCGCATGATATATACCACTGAGGATGCGAATAAATATAGCGGAAATCCTTTCGATATCCTTTAGAGTAAGGTCACATGCATCCAGCTGACCATCAATGAACTTATTATTAATTATCTTATGCACCACCTCTTTAATATTCACCGGGGTAGGTTCTTTTAAGGCCCTGGTTGCCGCCTCTACTGAATCTGCTAAGAGCACTATGGCGGTTTCTTTGGTATTGGGTTTTGGCCCAGGATAACGAAAACCCTCCTCTCTTATCTCCTGGTCCTCCTCTAAAGTCTCTAAGGCCTTGCGATAAAAATAATAGACCAGACTGGTGCCGTGGTGTTGCAGGATGAAATCTATCAAACGCGGATTAAGTTTATATTTTTTAGCTAACTCCGCACCTCCACT
>JAGUYA010000004.1 GCA_020061545.1 Candidatus Omnitrophota bacterium | reverse complement strand
ATACAATTACGACAAAAGACAGAAGAGTTTAAGGAACAGATTTTAAAGAAATCTCAGGAATACGAGCCTGAAATACAAGAGTTAGAAGAGGCATTATTATCTGCGGCTATTCCCGAAGAAAAAGAAAGGATAAAAGAAAAATTAAAGTTTACTCGGAATAAAATCTTTGCGGATGTTTTACCAGAGACATTTGCCGTAGTCAGAGAGGCAGCTAAGCGTACTATTAATATGCGGCATTTTGATGTGCAGATAGCTGGTGGCATAGTGTTACATGAGGGTAAAATCGCAGAGATGGCTACAGGCGAAGGTAAAACTTTGGTAGCAACTTTGTCTGCGTATCTAAACGCCTTATTAGGCCGCGGCGTGCATATTGTCACTGTGAATGATTATCTGGCCCGGCGCGACCGGGAGTGGATGGGTCCGATTTATGAATTCTTAGGATTAACCGTAGGGGTTATCCAGCATGAAATGTCTGATGAACAAAGAAAATATGCTTATGCTTGTGATATAACCTACGGCACGAATAATGAATTTGGTTTTGATTATTTGCGCGATAATATGAAGTACAATTTAGAAGACCTGGTGCAGAGACCCTTTTATTATGCCATTGTGGATGAGGTGGATTCCATACTCATAGATGAGGCGCGCACACCTTTAATTATTTCCGGTCCGGCTGAAGAGTCTACAGAGAAGTATTATATCATTGATAAAATTATCCCCCGTCTTAAAGGAAGGATAATCTTAGAGAAGGATGAGATTGAGGCAAAATATAAGGGCGAGGACCTCTCCAAAGGCTTTGATTATATAGTAGATGAGAAAGCGCATACAGCCCATCTTACTGAAGAAGGTGAATCCAAGGCCTGTGTCATGCTGAATGTGGATAATTTACATGATATAGAAACCATGGAATGGCGTCACCATATTATCCAGGCCCTGCGCGCACATAATCTCTATAAAAAAGATGTAGATTATGTAGTAAAGGACGGCGAGGTGGTGATCGTGGATGAATTTACCGGCCGCATGATGCCTGGGAGGCGCTGGTCAGATGGTTTGCATCAGGCAGTGGAGGCAAAAGAAGGAGTCAAGATTGAGCGCGAAAATCAGACCTTAGCCACCATCACCTTTCAGAATTATTTTCGTATGTATGAGAAATTAGCCGGGATGACCGGAACTGCCTTTACAGAAGCCAGTGAATTTAAGAGTATATACCAGCTGGATGTGGTGACCGTTCCTACCAATAGAGTCCTTATCCGCAATAATTATTCTGACTGTGTTTATAAGACAGAAAAAGAAAAGTTTAATGCTGTAGGAGAGGAGATAGCTGAACTTTATAATCTGGGTAGACCCGTGCTTGTGGGTACCATCTCTATAGACAAATCCGAGCGGCTTTCCCAGATGTTGAAAATGCGTGGCATACCCCATCAGGTACTTAATGCCAAGTATCATGAGATGGAAGCCCAGATTGTGGCCCAGGCAGGTAGATACAAAGCCGTAACCATTGCCACCAATATGGCCGGTCGCGGAACAGATATCTTGCTGGGCGGTAACCCTGAATACATGGCCAAGAATCTGGCCAGACAAAAGTTAACCCCGCCCCTGCGCGCAGGAGCGGGGTTAAAACCCGATGGCCCCAATTATCAAGAGGAATATAAAAATTTGTTAGACAGATACAGGAAAGAAACTGATGAAGAGCATAAAAAAGTTGTAGAGTCAGGAGGCTTGCATGTTCTAGGCACAGAGCGTCATGAGGCGCGGCGCATTGATAACCAGCTGCGCGGTCGTTCTGGCCGTCAGGGAGACCCGGGCTCATCCCGATTTTATGTTTCCCTGGCAGATGACCTGATGCGTTTATTCGGCTCAGATAGACTGGTAGGGATTATGGATAGATTAGGTTTAGAAGAAGGACAGGTCATCGAACACCCCTGGGTCACCAAATCCATTGAGATTGCTCAAAGAAGAGTGGAACAGCACAACTTTGAAATTAGAAAACAACTCTTAGAATACGATAATGTGATGAATAAACAAAGAGAGGTAATCTATAGCCAGCGTCGGTCTGTATTGGAAGGTACATTCTTAAAAGAAGATGTATTGGATATGATAGATAGAATTATTGCTGAGATGGTAGTAGTACATATAAATGAAAATGTCGGTTCCCAGGAATGGGATATCGTAGGCCTCGTAAATACCTTCGGATTAAAATTTGGTATAGATATGGATGCCTCTAGAATACAAAACTTAAATAAAGACCGGATAAAAGAGGAATTATCCGAGATTCTCACCAGGGCCTATGAAGAGAGAGAAAAAAGTATTGGTCCACAGATGTTGCGTCATCTGGAGCGCATGGTTTTTTTACAGATCGTTGATAGTAAATGGAAAGACCACCTTTATGCGATGGATAATTTAAGGGAAGGGATTGGCCTGCGCGCTTATGGTCAGCGTGACCCTTTAATAGAATATAAACGCGAAGCATTCCAGATGTTTAGCCAAATGGTTTCCAGCATTGAAGAAGAGGCGATTGAGGTCCTCTTTAAATTGCAGCCGGTAAAGTTGGAAAGATTTAAGGGTATATTTAGCCAGGCGGCTCAAGAATTTTTGCATCCTGAGCTGCAGAAATTTGAAGCGCCACCCCAAGAGATGGAACCTTCTGAACTACCGTTTAAATCTTCTGGCGGAGCAACCCCTCCTGTTAAGTTAGCTAAAAGCCCCAAAGTCGGTCGTAACGACCCCTGTCCGTGTGGTTCTGGGAGAAAATACAAAAAATGCTGCGGAAGGTAACTTCGTTTACCGTGAACCGTTTACCGT
>JAGUYA010000162.1 GCA_020061545.1 Candidatus Omnitrophota bacterium | reverse complement strand
GCAGTTGGCCTGGCCATATCAGATTTTATTTCCGCAATCACTCGTCTTTGGCTAGGAGTCAATTGAAAAGGCAGATTCTCCATAAAAATCCCGGCTAATTCACCATCTACATTATGACTGATACCTGGCTCCTCCTTCTTTTTTAATTTTCTTAAGGCAAGGGGAAGTTGAAAGATAAAAAACTCTTCAAAAGAAAGCCGGCGATAGG
This sequence comes from Candidatus Omnitrophota bacterium, assembly GCA_020061545.1. Lineage (GTDB taxonomy): Bacteria > Omnitrophota > Gorgyraeia > Gygaellales > Profunditerraquicolaceae > JAGUYA01. The sequence goes on along the minus strand of JAGUYA010000162.1, from coordinate 4,887 downwards.
CCTCCTTCTGTATCTGGAGATTCTCAGGAAAATGTATACTAATGAGGCTTCTCGCCAGATTTAAGAGATTATTTCTTGAACGGATATCATAAGGTAAAGAGTCGTTAATCTGAGGCACGTACTCATCTAATGCATATTTGATCATCTGCCGTAAGCTGCGCTGGGTGATGCCAGAAGGACAAGAATAAATAGGCACAATCCTACCTATACTTAAAGATTGGTCGAGTTCCCCGGAAACAATTTCAAACTCAGGCGAATTCATCTGCAGGCGACCCTCATAGTCTTCTATCTTACCGTATAAAATCAGGGTTTGACCTACCTTAAAATATTCTTTTAGATACGGCTGATTAAACCAGACACAGAATATCTTACCGCTTGCATCTGCTACTGCAACCTCAGTTATACTAAAGCCCCTGCGCCTGAAGGACTGACGAACTCCTAAGGCTTTAATTTCTGCTTTTATGGTGTAAGTTTGACCAACCTCTAATTTTGAGATAGAGATAAAATTGGTGCGGTCTTCGTAGCGAGAGGGAAAATAATATAAAAGGTCTTCTATGGTATTTATACCGACCTTAGCGAATGTCTTAGCCCTTTTTGGACCAATACCTTTTAAATATTGGATAGGAACTTCAAACGGTTTAGCCATAATAAAAATATTATACTATATTACCTATTTAAAATAAAGGCTAAGGTTAAGGATGAGGTTGAGTATAATACTAAAGGGTGAATTGCGGTTCTTTTGTTCTGGTTGGAGATTCTCTTTTAGGTAAAGGCGGTTTCTGTTGAGGTTTAACTTGAGGTTTGGTTTTGCCTAGCCCTACCTCTATCTCAAAGGCATCACTGGAATAGCTTTTGCCTTTAATTTCAATTTGGCTCGGCTCAATTTTCAATTTACCTGTCTTCACCGGAGCTAAGATAAATACATATACTACTAATGTCTTTTGTGTGCCGCTGGATATGGAGATTTGCGAAGTCCGGGCATTGGATAGCGCTACAAAACCCTCAAATTTAGGAAGCTTAGGCTGCGGTATTTTTTTTGCCGATGAAGTAATGACCAGTTTATAGGTCAAATCTTCATCGGTGGTCAGACTCAATTTATCTACTTCGGCCTTTACAGAGGTATCCGCAGAAACAGCAGTAGCATAAGATAGAATAAACAAGATGGCCAACCAAATAAGTTTATTTTTCATGCTGAATAATCTTTAGTGTGGTATGATACTCATCTTGCCAGGGCCAAAGCATAGCAATTACATTTTCGTTGCCCACATTGCAGAAATAGAGGGTCTGGCCAGACATAATTCCACCGAATTTTTTTATAGTATTCTCTATCTGGGGTGGCAATCTGTCGTTAGAGGGATAAACTGGTAAACCCAAAAATTTTTCTAATCTCGCCTTGAGTTCTTCCAGCTCTTCCCTGATCACCACTCCTTCAAAATAATTATCAGCATCCCGGCGTAGTATAATAAAAGCGCCACTCTTTACTTCTTTTCTTATTTCATCAAATTGCATAACAACCTCCCTTATCTAAGATTACGTGCTTTTTGACTATTTTCCTTCCAGGATAAAAGCTTTACCATCCCAGCAGTAAGCGCCCTTAACTCTGCGTCCAGCGACCTGACCTATTTCTTCAAATTTAATGACAGGAATACCTTTTTTCATCTCAAACTTTGTATTGGGGGTATTAAAAATCCGCTTAAAGATAATATTTCCTCTGTCCTTATCGAATTTTATTACCTTAACGCCACTGGAATTAACACCCGTAGCATAGATAGCAATAATTTCCTTTGTGCCGTCTTTATCTAAATCTATCTGTTGTAACTCACGAAAGAATAAAACATCATCCATAATTCTTTTCTGGGGCTCCTGCTTAATCGCAGGAAGAGATGCTTTTTTACTGACAGTGGAACATCCTCCACCCAAACCTAATAAGAAGATTATTATAAATAAAATTTTTATTTCCCGCTCAAGAATTACCTGTTTCTTGACCATTGGGCACCTCCCTCTTTATCTAAAATTATAGCGCTTTCTCACTGCTTTCTTAATGTTCCAGGACAGGATAGGCCTTCATTCAATTACTATATTATAACTCCCAAAACCAAAAATCCCAAGCAAATTTCCACTAATACCTCGTCACATAAATTTTGAATAAAATTGCTAATGAGGGTGACTCGGTATTGTGCCGAGTAACACTATTATCCCTCGCAGCTAATAATAAATAGATATACCTGCTCGGGATAATCCCGAGTCTCCCGCTAAGAAGTTCTTGGAGACGAGGGATAAAATTTTCTGTTACGAGGCACTAATGTGTCAGCCCGCGTAAGAAATCAGCTATTTTTTGTTTGAGAAGGTGCGCTGAATCATAGAAACAGCTGTTATGCCCCCCCGCGTATCTGCAGGAATTCCTTTGGTGGAGGTGCTGCCTCGTAAAGCTTGTGGGCCAAAGCATAAGGGACAATTTCGTCGTTAAGGCTGTGGATGATAAGCTTAGGGACCTTTATGGATTTTATCTTGCTCTCTGAATCGAAACGTATGGAGAATACCCAGTAAGGTAGAAATGGATAGATATTTCTTGACATATCCTTACCGCTGGAAAAAGCGCCCTCTACCATCAATGCGTAGAGCCTATGTCGGCAAGCCAAATCAATAATAGCGGCACTGCCCAAAGACTCGCCATAGCCGATAATCTGATTCTCCTGCATCGAACGGGATAATAAATAATCGTACGCTGCCTTTGCATCAAGATACAGGCCCTTCTCAGAGGAGCTCCCCTTACTTAACCCATAGCCGCGGTAATCAAATATAAACACATTACATCCTAACTGGTGAAAAAAGTTTATCTTTTCCAGACGATGGCTGATATTTCCGGCATTACCGTGGCAGAAAAGAATGGTAAACTTCGCACTCGGGGAGGGAATAAACCAGCCATTCAGCTGGAGATTGTCCGAGGTTCGAAAGAATATATCTTCAAAATCTAAGCCGCTCTCCTCAGGTAGAAATTCAATTACTTTGCTCGGATAGAAAAGTGAGCGCTTCTCAAAATATCTGAGAAAGACAAAAACCGCGCCCACGATTAAAAATAGCAGTAATACTTGTAATGTACTTTTTAAAGTCGCCATTTTACATAATTATAACTCTAAAAACCAAGAATCCCAAGTGAAATCCTGAGCAGCTTCCTCTTTCTTCCAAAGCCACGAGGGACAAAATTCCGCTTCGGATTAGGTTATTTGGGGGACAGGTAGCCGATTAGGTTTGCACCTGGTGTGGATACGCACTTATTTCTTAAGAAGAATAGCTAATATAAAAGAGGTGTTAGCTAAGATTAAAAGACTACTGGCTTTAACCACCCGTACCACCGCTGGATTAACAAATGCCATACCTTTCAAGATAAATGCTGCCACTATTAAAAGGCAACCTATGGACCACAAAAAACTTAGCTGACTTTGTCATACCCACCTCCTTTTTTACTTTTCACACCTATTATAAGTCTAAAACCCCAAAATCCCAAGTATATTTTGCTGGGGATTCGCCCAGAGTAATCGGTTCAGATTTATTTTTCAAAGCTAATTCCGACTACGTTTACATGAAACCTAGATGAAACCCAGACGCTTTCCACCATAAGCGGGAAACTGTACCTATATTGCGCTGGAAAGTGTCTTTTTTACAAACGAACGCACTACGTCAATATTCTACCCCTTTCGAAGTTCTTGTCAATCACAAAAATGCAGCTGGCGAAAGACCTTCGGCGTTAAAAAACCGACTTGAGCGAACAGCTCGACAGCTACATTTATTACCTCTATGCACGGCAAAAAATTTCAGCAGGCGGAAGTGAAACCTAAAATTACCCTGCGTCCCCGCGAGAAACAGTCCAAGACAGAACCCGCTAAAAATAAAAACCCCGCAACTTTTGATTGCAGGGTTTTTTATTTAAAGGAGCACCGACCTACTCTCACGTACCCTTACGAGCACACTACCATCGGCCCTGAGGGGCTTAACTTCCGTATTCGGAATGGGAACGGGTGTTTCCCCCTCGGTATGAGCACTCCAAGTTCTCAATCTATAAACTTAAGAGAACGAGTCCCGAGGCGCCAGCTATTTCTTAGCAGCGCCGAGGGACAAAATTGACTAACTACATATTAGGTAAAACTACATCAACCGCGTGAATCATTATTCCTCGCTTCCAACACTTTTGCATGAAGGAAACTCGGGATGAATTTTCCGCTTGCGCGAAAAATTAACGGTCAAGCCGATTGGCTGATTAGTACGCATTGGCTTAAATCCTTACGGATCTTACACCTTGCGCCTATCAAGGTCGTAGTCTACGACCAGCCTTCATCCGCCACTATTCATGGCGGAAGGGATACCTATTCTTGGGGTGGGCTTAACACTTAGATGCTTTCAGCGTTTATCCCTTCCGAACATAGCTACCCGGCCTTTGCCCTTGGCAGGACAACCGGAACACCAGAGGTTCGTTTCTCTAGGTCCTCTCGTACTGAAGAGAACTCCCCTTCAAGTATCCTTGCGCCCACATCAGATAGAGACCGACAATTTTGTTACTCTCTACTTATCGTAGAGGGATTAGACATTTCTGTCAATCTCTGCATATCGCTATGCAGTTCGGACTGTATCTTCCTTTGTCTGGCGTACAGTCTCTGAGGGTTTCCGATATAAAATCGGACCTTCCCTGCTGATTATCCCCACTGAAGAATTTTCACCGCATTGGTATCTTCAGATACACGGGACTTTCCAGCATATAGCCAGATTTAAAGACAGCAACGGTCATTTTACTGTCTCACGACGTTCTAAACCCAGCTCGCGTACCCTTTTAACCGGCGAACAGCCGGACCCTTGGGACCTTATACAGCCCCAGGATAGGATGAGCCGACATCG
>JAGUYA010000094.1 GCA_020061545.1 Candidatus Omnitrophota bacterium | reverse complement strand
GCACAGCAATTATAGGCCTCACCATCCGGACGAACCTTTGCATACATCTGGCCCATACGACAAAATTTATCCTTATTATTTCTTTTATCTTTAACAAAAGCAAAATCCAATGTTTTTTCTGTATAGTTACTGGTACCGAGCTTCCTCAGATAATCTCTTTCTTCTTGCGTATAACTTTCAGGATATGTTTTTCCGCCATACTCGCCCTTAAAGGGTAAAATAGACATTAATATGCCAGATTGTTCAAATTTATTTTTATATTTATCCATATCTTTCATAAAAGACGGATAGGCAACATAATTTGCCCACACCTCAAAACCTGCCTCTTTAATACTTAACGCCTTTAAAAAAAAGGTATCAAAATCGATAAATTCAGGATGGAAACTTACGCCTATGCGCGCCCTGCCAGGTTTTATTCTTTTTATAAAATCATCGGGGTTCCAAAAAAGATTCGTAGAAAATTCCATCGTATGAATCTCGGATAACTGTCCGATTAAATCCATAAATTCAGGATAGACAAAAGGCTCGCCTCCAGCAAAATGTATCTCGCAACTTCCGTATCTTTGGTATATATTGTGCCATGCCTGAAGCCATTTATCTATGCCAGGATAGATAGTAGGCCCTGGCTCTTTTGTTTTAGAGGCGCCGCCAAAACTACAATACGAGCATTTATAATTGCATTTATAGGTAATCTCCCAGTTAAAAAATACCCTATGTGGTGCGATATTCTTTCTGAAATCAGGCGGTGGTTTAATCATTTAAAGAGACCTAATATATTAATCTTGCGCGTAACATTCGCTACACAACCCCATATCATATGCAGCTATTCTTCTGCGATATTCCTGCATTTTTGTGTTATTCCATACTTCCAGCAAAGTATTTTGGAAGATATTCCCTATTGGTTGCAAACACCAACAGTCAGGAACAATATCGCCATTTCTTTCGCCACAAATAAACATCCCTTTCCAGGGAAGATCGCATAATAAATTCCCCCCATTTTTTATCGGTAGCTCATTCTGACCAACGTCGAGTTTCTTACAGGAATCTGGTAAATTACACTTAAATTCTATGCCACTCTCAGCGAAACGAGATTTCAAATCACACATAATTTCATTAAGGTATTTTTGGATATCTTTATTAATATACTTAAAAATGTTCTCTTCATTGTTCAAATGTCTTACGGGAGAGAAGAACACAGAACTAAATCCATATTTTTTTGCGAACTCAACAAATTCGGCTAAATGGAGGTAATTAGACTTCATAACAACGACGGTAAGATATCTTTCAAGTCTCCTTTTATATTTTTGCTCTAAGTTAATAATTAAATTAAGGCGTTCTATAAGTTCATTGTAACTGCCGCCCCGGCGTATATATTCGTATGTTTTTTTCCTTGGGCTATCAATAGAAAAAGTCACCGCTGTATTTAAATGGAGTAATAATTCTATCCATTCTTCATTTAAAAGTAAACCGTTAGTAGTAATGGTATGTTTTATATGGGGATACTTCTTCATGAACAAGAATATTTCCTTTACATAACTTAAATGAAAAAATTCCCCTCCCTGCCAATCTATTCTTTCAAGATAAGGCAATAATTCCTTAATTTTCCATAAGGCAGGTGCAGATAAGGTGTATTGATTTTTATGCCTTGAGTCCAAACACATAATGCAATCCAGGTTACACCAATCATTGATTATGACGCCTAATATCAAGGGTTTCGATTCTAGAATTATCTTGCGTTCCTTCGTCTCTTTTGTATTAATCTCTTTGTTATTTAAAAAAATGTTGAAATCTTTTTTGGGCTCAGAATACATAATTAATGAAGGCACCGATTAAAAGAAATAGATTATTTTCCATCAATTATCCTTTACTAACCATCTAAATTCGCAAGGACAAACTTCTTGTTCACAAGGCAAGGCATCGTTTAAAAAAGAGAGGTCTCTTTTAAAAAAAGAACCTAAGACTTTCCTGCTTTGAGTACACCTGTATACTTGCCCATCGCAATTTATAAACGCATATTTTTGCCCTGCATAGCATAATTTGCCTTTCGGCCTATCCGGCTGCATACATTGGCTCAATTGTTCCTGTTGCTCCGGGGAAAGATCGCTTGATAGATTATAAATTATGCCCTTTTCTTCTTCTGTATAGCCTTGAGGGTAAACAATCTTATTATATTCTCCCCTATAAGGTAAAATCACAATATTGAGCCCGTTCTCTTTAAATTTATCTTTAAAGTAGTTTATTCGCTTCAACTCTGGAGGGTAAGCAACATAATTTATACCGGAAAGAATACCCTTCTCTTTTATAATTAATACCTTTTCTAGAAAAGCTTCAAAGCTGGTAAAAAGAGGATGGAAACTAGCGCTGAAATATAATTTATGCGAGTGCAGTTGATTTACAAAGTTAACTAATTGACTTTTTGAACAAGAAAGATTAGTAATTATGTCTAGCCTATGCTTTCTTGATAATTCTTTTATTAAATCGAATAAGGAGGGATAAATAATTGGTTCACCGCCAGCCATCGTAATGTATACACTCCCATATTTTTCATAAATTCTTTGCCAAGCCACTATCCACTTCTCTACAGAGAAATACTTATTAAATCTCGATAATTCTTGCCATTGCCCATAAAAACAACAATAAGGACATCTATAATTGCATTTATAATGAATATCCCAATTGAACTCTATTATTCCCACTTGGAATCCTCTCAAAATAGGATGATAAATTTCTACTTGCTAAGATTCACATACTCATTGCAAGGACAATACTCAGCTTCACAAGGTTCAGCCTTATCTAAGAGATGGAAATCTTCGTGCAAAAAGTTACTTATTATTTTATCCGCTAATTGCCCGCATCTGATTACTTTCCCATCGGCCTGGATAACTGCGTATTTATATCCTGCATTACACAATTTTCCTTTTGGACTTTCACCTTTTAGGTGATATACAATTCTATCAATATCTCCCAGAAAAGGGCGGATGAATTCTATTTCTTCCGGCGTATAACTTTCTGGATATCTTTTACCCTGATATTTACCCCAGAAGGCGGCGAGGGCAAAATTAATACCGTTTTCTTCAAAGCGCTTCTTAAACATATCTATTCTTGCCATCTGTGGTGGATAGGCAAGATAACAGACCCCAGCCTTAAAACCTGCCTCTTTTAAAAGTAAGGTCTTTTTTATAAAAATGTCTATATTGGCAAACAAGGGATGG
>JAGUYA010000122.1 GCA_020061545.1 Candidatus Omnitrophota bacterium | reverse complement strand
TCGTTGATTAAAACACGAATGGACACGAATTTCATACGAATAGACACGAATAATTCGTGTAGATTTGTGTGTAATTTGTGAAGATTCGTGTGTGAGCGAAGCGAACAATGAACGGACTTGATTTCGAAAAACCCATTATTGCCTTAGAGAAAAAGATTCAGGAGTTAAAGGGTTTTGTCTCGGAGAAAAAAATTGACCTTTCTGCTGAGGTAAAGCGCCTGGAAGAGAAGTTAGAACGTTTAAAGAAAGATACCTACGGTAATTTGATTCCTTGGCAAAGAGTACAGATTGCCCGACATCCCCAAAGACCTTACACCTTAGATTATATCAATATGCTGATGTCTGATTTTGTGGAATTGCACGGTGACCGCAGTTTCTCTGATGACCAAGCAATCATCGGCGGTTTTGCCAAACTTGATAAACGCAAAATTGTAGTTATTGGTCATCAGAAGGGTAGGGATACCAAGGAAAACTTAAGGCGTAACTTTGGTTGCGCCCATCCCGAAGGGTACCGTAAGGCGCTCAGGTTTATGCAGCTCGCCGAGAAATTCAATTTGCCCATTGTGATATTTATCGATACCCCGGGTGCCTATCCGGGCGTAGGTGCAGAGGAGCGCGGTCAGGCGCAGGCCATCGCCTTTAACTTAAGAGAGATGACCAGTATCGCTGTACCCATTGTGGCCATAATTATTGGTGAGGGTGGCTCAGGCGGTGCGCTGGGAATTGGGATTGCAGATAGAGTCTGCGTCTTAGAAAATGCCTACTATTCCGTGATTTCACCTGAAGGTTGTGCCGCAATACTGTGGAAGAACGGCTCAAAAGCTCCTGAAGCAGCGCAAGCCTTAAAGTTGACAGCGCAAGATTTATTAAAGATGGATATTATTGACGAAGTAGTCCCTGAGCCTTTAGGTGGTGCGCATACTAACCCAGAAAGAATGGGGCAAATCCTAAAAGAGATGATAAAGAGAAATTTGCAGGAATTGAACGTATTAAAGAAAGAAGAACTCTTGAAGTCAAGATACAAAAAATTCAGAACCATAGGCGCAAGCGAATGACTGAACAGGAATTAATACTTTTAGGGTTACTCAAAGAAAGCCCTAAGCACGGTTATGAGATCAAGAAAGAGATTAAAGAGATTTTGTCTTTATTTGCCGGCATAGATTTAAAGTCTATATATTATCCCTTGCGGATATTAGAAAAAAAAGGGTTGGTCACCAAGCGGATAACTAAACCGGGTAGACGTCCTCAACGTCTGGTCTATACCTTAACTCCAAAAGGCGAAAGTAGATTTAAAGAATTACTTACTAAGAGTTTACTTAATTTTAAACGGCCGCAGTTTAGTCTGGATTTAAGTCTTTATTTTTTAAATTATATTAAACCCGATACCTTAAAACGCAGATTACGCGCCCGCCTGCATGTTCTAGAAGGACTCTCCAGGGGACTAAGACAGATGATCGGCTCTCTTAAAAAGCAGAAGTCTGCCTCATTGGTTTATATCCTCGAACATAACCTGCAGATGGTAGAAACTGAATCCAGGTTCCTTACCGATTTCATAAAAAAACTCTAATCTTCCCTCCCTGTCTGCCCCCTAAGATAAATATTCTTGATACCAGGAAATTATATTAGATTCTTCGGCACATTTCCTTGACATTTTGTATTTTCTATATTATACTTAATATTGTTAATAGTTAATATACTTAAATATTAAGAGGATTAAATATGTCTGAGCCTTCTTTATTAGAATTTGCAGATAAGATTAATCAAATTATGCCTGAGATTTTCAAAAAATTTATCAGGAGGCAGACAAGCGAATTGTTTAAAGGGAAGGTTACTCTACCTCAACTTTTTATATTGAATTTTCTGGATAAAGAAGTCCAGTCTCGGATGACTGACTTAGCACACTTTTTGAATGTTACTACAGCTGCAGCAACGGGTATTGTGGATAGACTAGTAAAATACGGCTATGTGCAGAGACTCCATGAACCGCTTGACAGAAGGATAATTAAAATAAAGCTTACCTCAAAAGGCCTCGAGTTATTAAAGAAGATTAATCAGCAGAAACGGCAGATGATAATTGATATATTTGGAAAAATATCTCAGGTAGAACGGCAGGATTATCTAAGAATTTTAATGCGCATACATGATATTTTGACTAAAGAGGATAAGGCGTAATCAATGAAGCTAATTGCAATTATTTTAATAGCATTTATTTTAGTTTCGCCAGCTATCTTGAACGCAGAAGAGATTGCCTTGACTTTGGATGAGGCAATAGTAATTGCCCTCAGGGATAACCGCGATGTCTTACTTAAGGCAGAAGAGGTCAAAAAGGCAAAAGAAAAAATTGCCGAAGCCAAAGCCGGTCTTTTGCCTACCCTCGATTTTACTGGTAGCCGGACACTGACGCGGGGCTTATATTCAAAAGATATAGCCCAAACCGCTACCCAGACTACCCTGAAACAGTATATTTATAAAGGCGGCGAGACGATTAATACCATAAAAGAGAACGAAGATAAGCTTGAAGTATCGCAGGCCATTATAGATTTAAAAGCCACCCAGCTTTCCAAGGAGAAGGCAATCAAAGATATTGCCTTAGAGTTAAAGAATGCCTATTTAGACTTGAAGAATGCCGTTGCTAAAATGAAATCGGCTAATGCCGAGATAGATTCATATAAAGATGCATTTTCAGTTATACAGGATAAGTATAATGCCGGTATAGCGAGTTTCCTGGATTTAAATGATGCCTCTTTAGGTTATGCGGTTTCTCTGTTTAATCAGAAACAAGCCATTTATGACTACATCTTAGCCCAGGCGCATTTTGATAAAGCTACAGGAGGA
>JAGUYA010000042.1 GCA_020061545.1 Candidatus Omnitrophota bacterium | reverse complement strand
ATTCGCAAAATTTCCTATGAGAGATACGGTCCTCTTGACTGGAGCAGGGTTTAATCTTTTTAAAAGATGAATGTCCAAGTCCATTCAAAATTTTATCATAAGGTTCAAAAACAATTTATCCTTCGGTCCAAAAGATTTGAAAAATCTGCAGCTTGGATGAAGGATAAAGGTCTAATTCAGTTACATAAAAATTTATTGTCCGGATCTAAATATAGAAGAATACTTGAGGTTTGTTGCGGAACAGGCATTATGGGAAGGGCTATTTGTAAGGATTCTGCCAAAATCGTTGGTTTGGATGTAAGTTTAGATATGTTAAGAAAGGCCAGAAACAGACTGGATTTGCGTATTAATGGATTGGCTGAAGTTATGCCATTTAAGGATGACTTTTTTGATGTAGTTTTATGTCGTCAGGCATTGCATTTCTTGGATTTAGAAAGGGCTTTTAAAGAGTTAAAGAGGGTATGTTGCAAAGGGGGGATAATTATAATAAGCCAGATTGTCCCGTTTGGCCGGAAAGATGAAAAATGGCTTTTAAAAATTCATCAAAATAAACAGCCTCTCTTGAAAAATTTTTTAAAGAAAGTAGATATTATAGCTCATCTTAAAAAATTAGGGTTAAGAAAAATAGAGAAACAGGAATGCATTGTTAGAGAATCGATTGAGCATTGGTTAAGCTTTGCTCCCGAGCTTGACAAGAATAAAATTGAAAAAGTAAAGAAACTCTACAGAGAGGCGCCCCCAGAATATAAAAGTCTACATAAGGTAAGGATTTTTTCTGACGATATATTCGAAGATATGTGTTGGGTATTAATTAAAGCAGAGAAATAATGGCGATTTATAGTATGATAATAATCTTTGTAAGAAAGAGTTAAAAAGATGGCATACAGTAGAACAGTATGCAGAAAGGGGTATGAAAAGATATATAATTTGCTTATAATAAAGTCTTATAAAACATCGGCAGAGCAAGGATTATTTCGCACTTTCGTATTGAAGCATCCTGGATTATTAATTCCAGGTTCTTGCATATAATCCTCTGCGATACAGATCGTTTAAAAAATTCGTATATTTTGCTTCAGTCTCTCCTTAAGCAAGCTTAAAAGCCGGTATCTCTTGAATTCCATCATGAGTAATTCCCAAGGCAAATAGAATCGGTCTTTTCTTGATGTAACCGCAATATAATAATGTCAGTATTCTGCAAATAAAAAATGTCAGGTATACTCATCCCTAAAAGGGGGTGACTCGGCAAAAATTCATCTAAAGGTGGGGTAATTCTATACCTTCAGAGCTAAAATTCTTAGGTGCCGAATTATATCCTAAATCTCAAAATTATTGAGTCTTAGAAAAAGAATAATCAAAAATTCCTATTTTCTCTTTACAGGACCCAAATTCTGTGTTATTTTGTTAGCATGCTTAAATTCTGGCCTGAGCCACCCATAAAGCTTAATCCAAATCTCTCCTTAAAAGAAAAACTACGCAAGTTACGTATCCGGCATTTCGACGAGCTCATCCATGACCAACCCCAAGAGTGGCTGTTCAAAAACTTTAGCCAGGGCGCAACTGATTACCCCATCAACGTATAGATTTGTGAATATATACTGTAACTATCGTAGATATCAGTAGAATGAGGTAGATATGTCTAAAGATAAGGAAATCTTAACCACTAAAGAAGTCGCTGAATATCTTCATATACATCCGTTGACAGTACACAGATATGCCCGGGAAGGTAAGATTCCTGCATTTAAGATTGGCACAGACTGGAGGTTCCACAAGAAATATCTAGATAAATGGATCAGGCAAAAGTTAATTTATAACATTCAGAACAAGGAAAGTAAGAAAACAATCTTTGGATAAAACTTAATTAGTATGCCTAACAAACCTAAACATATAATCTTAATGTACATCTCAGAAGTCTCTGGACATCATAGCGCTACCGTCGCAATTGAAAAAGCACTAAAAATACTACAACCCAATGTAGAAGTTTTAAATATCAATGCCTTCAATTATACTAACCCTGTTTCCGAAAGAATTGTCAACCGGCTTTATATGGCTATAATCAAAAGGACGCCACAAATTTGGGATTATCTTTATGATAACCCCACGGTAGTAAGAAAAATAGAAAATATTAAAAAAACCATTCATAAATTTAACTCCCCAAAATTAAAAAATCTCTTTGATAAATTCAGACCGGATGCGGTTGTCTGCACCCAAGCATTTCCCTGTGGAATGGTAGCGGATTTTAAGAAAACCTATGCCTCGGATATACCCCTTATAGCAATACTCACCGATTATATTCCCCATTCTTACTGGATCTATGATATGGTGAATTATTATATTACCCCTTCCGATGAAGTAAGTCTGCGTTTAATGAATAAAGGCGTACCAGCCGATAAAATAAAATCTTTTGGAATTCCTTTTGACCCCAAATTTAACGCAGAAATTCCCAAAAATGAAGTGATGCGAAAACTTAATTTGGACCATAACCTTCCCACCATATTGATTATGGGTGGAGGCCAGGGTTTAGGTCCCATAAAAACGATGGTGAGGTCTTTAGAAAAAACAAAAATAGATTTTCAGGAATTAATCGTCGCTGGGACAAATAGAAAACTTTATAAATCTCTAAAGCGAGGGATAAAAAAATACAAGAAAAAAATCCTGGTCTTTGGGTATGTTGAAAACATTAACGAGTTGATGGGTATTGCAGATATTATTATTACCAAACCCGGTGGCGTAACTACATCAGAGGCCTTAGCAAAAAAGGTCCCCATGATTATTATAAAGCCCATACCTGGCCAAGAAGCTAGTAATACTATTTATCTAACCGAAAAGGAGGCAGCCATTAAAATAAATAGGCCAAAAGATGTAAACTTGGTTGTTGAAGATTTATTAAAAGACCCACGAAAATTAAAACATCTTGCGCAAGCTTGCGGTCGTATAAGTAAACCCCGTGCCAGTTTAGATATAGCCAGATTTTTATTAAATCTATAGTATTGCTTTAGTAACTAGTAATTCAGTAACTAGTAACTGGTAATTAAAACCATAAAAATTAAAGAATTTCTAGAACTTAAAAGAGCTGTCCTAATTCATT
>JAGUYA010000153.1 GCA_020061545.1 Candidatus Omnitrophota bacterium | reverse complement strand
GGGTGCGTATGTACAAAATGTAAATATTTCTTTTTATGCGACTCCTGTTCTATAGATAATACTGGTTTTAAGGAGAGAGTAAATAAAGCAGGATACTATTGCCAGTTAGCGCAGAAAAGAAGCAGGGTATTTGAGACCATTTTTGAGAAATAGGGCAGATATTAATCTATGCGAAAAAGTTAAATAGATGATAGCTGAAACTAAATATATCCATGCATTTAATTACACCCACTTGTTTAAAAAACAAATACCACTACAGGGCTGTTTAGAAATAACTTACTTATGCAACCATAGATGCATTCATTGTTCCATTATTAATCGTAATCACCAGAGAAGAAAAAAAGAGTTAAGATTTGAGCAGATATGTAAAATAATAGATGGACTTGCGCAAGCAGGTTGCCTATGGCTTGTATTAACGGGGGGAGAGCCTTTTATAAGAAGAGATTTTTTAGATATTTATAAATATATAAAAAGAAAAGGAATTTTAATTACAATAGATACAAATATTACGTTGCTTACTCATGAAATCGTTGATTTTTTAGAAGATAATCCTCCCCATGGTGTAGAAACGACATTATTCAGCCTAAATAAACAGACCTTTGATTCTATTACAGGAATACAGGGCTCTTTTGATAGATTTATGAAAGGGCTTAATTTACTGTTAGAACACAAAATCCCCTTCTCCTGTATCAGGACACCCACCTTGAAATTTAACAAAGATGATATAGAGGATGTTAAAAACTATGTAGAGGGTCTGGGAATTCATTTTTACACATATCATCAAGTAGATTGCACCATCGATGGTTTAGATATACCTCTTAAGTTAGCTTTATCTCCTGAAGAGGTAATAGAAAGAGAATTAGAAATGGGGATACTAGATAGAGAAACATCAAGATCAAATGGTTGCGAAGACGATTGTATGTCTCATAGCATGAAGGAAGCATTTATTATTAATCCATATGGAGAAATAGACGTTCGCCGGGTCATACCTTGTTTTCCTTCTAATATAGATATCCGCAATAGGGATTTTCTCAAATGCTGGAGATATTTCTTAAACCACTTACCTTTTTATACAAAGAAGAGTTTATGTGATTGCAAGAATTGCTCTTTACTCTTACTTTGCAAGCAATGCGCAACACATATAAAGTTAAAATCAATTAGAAGTAAATTCAGTAATTATTATTGTCAAATCGCTGCTCTTCGTAAAGAGCATCAAAAAAATTTTTCAAGAAATGGAACACAATATATTAGAATTAAGTTGTAAAGAATTTTTTAATAATGGAGGGAAAGGGTTTTTTTACTCCTCGGCATTTGAAATCACCTCTCGTTGTAATTTTAAATGTATTCATTGTTATATAGATGAAAACGAACGAAGGGAGGAATATAATCAGCAAGACCTGAATTTTAGACAGGTATGTACAATCATTGATAAGCTCATTGATTTTGGCTGCCTGCAGTTGTTACTTACGGGTGGAGAACCTTTACTGCGAGACGATTTTTTAGATATATATCTTTATGCTAAAAAAAGGGGATTAATCGTTGATATATTCACCAATGCTACACTTATAGATGATAGGTCTATCGATTGTTTTATAAAATACCCACCTCGCACAATTCAGGTTTCTTTATACGGGATGAGTAAAGATATTTACGAGTCCTTAACCCAAGTAGCCGGGGCATATGAAATTACCTGCAATAATATTGAATTACTTCTAAAAAAAGGTTTTAATGTGCGTCTTGCTTTCCCCATCTTGGCACTAAATAAGCCGGATTTTTCTAAAATAAAAAGTTATACTGAAAATAAAAAAATACATCTTGCCTATAATCCCGTTATATTCCCTTCATTGGATGGGAATACTAGGCCATTTTCTTTTGTAATGCCTGCTCAGGAAGTCGTTGATTTTGACTTCCAGGATAGCGATCGCTTTAATATGTTACAGAGGGCATTTCAAAATTTTTATTCCGAAAATAATTTACCTAGCGATATATTGTGCAGATTGGGCGATTCAGAGAGCATGGCGATGAAAAGTATTGTAATAAATAGCAAAGGGGAATGGGATGTAAAAAGATATTTCCCGTGCCTGCCAAAAAATTATAATCTTCTTGGAAGGCAAGGTATTAGAAAAATATTAGATATTTTTTTAAAGGAGTTAACCTATCAAAGAGAACATAACGATTGTCTCTGCAAGAAATGCAGGTATCTTGTTCTGTGCGGCAGATGTTTTAATCTAAAGAGAATAAATGATACGGAAACGTGGTATTTCTGTAAGATTGCAAAAGAAAGAGAAAAAAGGTTTAGTAAACTCAAAAATGAAAAACAAGCCATTGATAATTTTTTTCTTTCCAGATGAAAAAGGTAATTTCTTATATCATCTGGGCGCCGCCTATATAATTAGTTATCTAAAAGCAAAAAGTATATATGCTGAACAGTTTGTGTCTAGCGAGCTTATAGGTATCAAAGAGATAGTAGAATTTGTGCTTGATAGAAAACCACGGTTTGTAGGATTCACTTGTTTTAACTCAAATTATTTTTTAGTAAAGATATTATCTAAACATATCAAGATAAAAAATCCCGAGGTCACTGTGATGCTTGGAGGGCCATCGGCGACCTTTTCTGATGAAGAAATAATGCAAAATTCTAACTACATAGATATATGCGTAAGGGGCGAGGGTGAAAAGGCCGTTTACGAACTTATCCAGACAACCCAAAAGGATTTCGGAGGAATTTTAGGTATTACCTATCGAAATGGTAAAAAAATAGTAAGAAATCCGGATAG
>JAGUYA010000155.1 GCA_020061545.1 Candidatus Omnitrophota bacterium | reverse complement strand
GCTTGCATTACCGTAGTCAGTGCTAAGAATTTGCATAATCTGCCTAACATATTTAAGTTAGCAAAAGATTGTTTTGGTCACCATGTGACTCTTCTCCCTGTAGTAATTCATTCAGAGAAAATGCAGAATTTTGATTTAAATAATATACCCTTTAACATAATAATCAAGTATCTTAGGGAAGCAAAAGAGACAGCGGGGCGATTAAATATTAGTAGTAACATCGAAGATTTAATTAAGAATTACTTTAATCTGAGTAATAGCGAAATAAAATCTGATATTCATTGTTGCGATGATAGAACGATTGGAGGCGAGGTAGGTATTTCTGATTCTTATTGCCTTAAACCTTGGTATCATATAGTAATCTATTCAATGGAGATATAGGTCCTTGTTGTAATTTTCAAGAAAGCGAATGCAATATATTACAAGAAAATTTGGAAGCAATTTGGTTTGGTGATTACTTCAATAAGTTAAGAGAACTTATGATAAAGAATCGCCCACCCCCCAGATTGTTTAAGATGTAGCCGTATGTTGCAATCTATGGAAAATAAACTATTGGCAAAGAAGCTGAAGGGCCTGATAAGTTAGAATATAGAAGTTACTTATTTAAAATTTATGCCATCAAAAACATTAATTATAAAATTAGGTGCGATGGGTGACGTAATAAGAACAACTGCTCTACTTCGTGCGCTAAATGGAGATGTATACTGGATAACCAAAAAAGAATGTATTCCACTTTTGCCGGTTGATAACAATTTTTTAAAACAAGTAATTGATGTGGAATGTGCAGAGGAATCGTTGCGTAATATATCTTTTGATTTAGTTTTATGTCTTGATGATGACTTTGAAGCAGCAAGATTAGCTACCATAGTAAATAAAACTACACTTATCGGTTCATTTTTAGATTCTTTTGGAGGACTGGCATATACAGAGTCCGCAAGTAAATGGTTTGATATGGGTCTTATCTCAAAACATAATAAAGAAAAAGCTGATTATTTAAAACAAAATAATACTAAGACATATCAAGAAATTATTTTTACTATGGTTGGCAAGGAATTCAAGGGCGAGGAATATGTGCTTAATCAAGAAAGCAAATCTAACAGTATAAATAAAAATAATAGAGAAAAAATATTAGTTGGAATAGAGAATAGGGCAGATGATAGGTGGCCCACTAAGAGATGGAATAAATATGCCCAATTAGGCAATATTTTACAAATGGATGGTTTTGAAGTTAGATTTTTCGAGCAGAGAGAAGCGGTTCATAAATATGTAAATGATATAAGTGAATGCGACCTAATTGTTACTGGTGACACACTCGCACTTCATATAGCACTTGCTTTAAAAGTCAAAGCGGTTGCGATTTTTACCTGTACCAGCCCCACAGAGATTTATGACTATGGCAGAACAAACAAAGTAGTAAGCCCATTGTTAGCGAAGGCTTTTTATCGTCGAGAGTATATTCAAGAAGCGGTAGATGCTATTTCTTTAGAGAGTGTGTATAAAGCTGTGAAAACTTTGATTGGAATGGATGTTTTGATTAAAGCAAATGGTCTTTGATAATTCTAATTCAGGAATTTTAACTAAAAAATAATTCGAGAGGATATTAATATTTAGCAAAAATGCCGGAAGTATCCATAGTAATTTTAACTAAGAATGAAGAAAAATTTATTGCAGACATACTAGAAGCAGTTTTTAACCAAGATACAAGATATAGCTTTGAAGTAATTGTAATAGATTCGGGCTCACGCGATAAAACCTTAGAAATTGCTAAAAAATATCCTGTTAATTTAATCCAGATTCCAGCCGAAGAGTTCGGACACGGTAAAACTAGGAATCTGGGTGCGGTTTTTGCAGAAGGTAGATATATAGTGTTTCTAAATGGCGATGCTTTGCCTAAAAATATATCTTGGCTGAGCAACCTCTTGCTCAGTTTTTCTATATATGATAAGGTGGCTGGAGCCTACAGTAAGATGTATCCGCACCGGGATTGCAATCCTTTGGATGCACGAGATATTTTAGCCGATAATTATCTTTTTAACGAAAGTAAAAAGTTAAAATATATTAAATCTTTTTTTGAGTATAATCAAATGCACAGAGAAGAAAAAAGAAGATTCGTATCATTTCAGACTATTAGTTGCGCAATAGATAAGAAAATTTTACTGGAAAATCCATTTGCTGATATCAAATTCGGTGAAGACCTCGAATGGTCAAAGAGAATGTTAGAGATGGGATTTAAGATTATATATGAACCTAACTCAGAGGTAATCCACTCGCATAATATCCACTGCTCTATTATAAAAACTATAAAGAGATATTTTGACGATGCTAGACTAAGCCAAAGACTCCTTAATAGATGGTCTTTTATGAATTTATTAAAATGGTTGGTGGTTATCGTGTTTGAATCAAGGCAGGATGCGGTATATATTTGCAGGTTAAAAAGAAATTTATTTTATAAACTGAGTTGGATAATTTATTCTCCCATCGTGCGCATGGCAGAGTTATTTGGCATATTATTCGGCACTTTTCCTTTTTTGCCTTCGAGCTTAGCAGATAAATTATCTTTGGTAGGAGAAATAAAACGTAAATAGTATTTAATTATGAGGATATTGCAGGTAGTCCATAGTTTTATCCCCTATACAATGGCAGGGACAGAGATATATTCATATAAACTATCAAAAGAATTAGCGAGGCGGCATGAAATTTTTATTTTTTTTAGAATAAATGATACTAAAAAACACGAATACCATTTAAAGCACCAAAGGTTCGAAAGCCTTGAAACCTACACCATCAATAATACTTTTAAGTCCTGCGCTTCTTTCCATGATACATACCGCAATAATATTATTGATACAAAATTCGGAGAGCTTTTAGACAGGATAAAACCGGATATTGTGCATATCCAACATTTACTATTTCTATCTCACGGCATTATTGATGAGATTAAAAAAAGAAAGATCCCGGTTTTATACACTTTGCATGATTATTGGCTGATTTGCTATAGGGGGCAGTTAATAAAGAGGGACCTTACTATTTGCAGCAGAAATTCTATTTTGGAATGTAGAGATTGTTTGAAATACTTATTAAGCATAAGGAAATATTCGATGTATTTCTACAGGATATTTAAAAAAAGTCTGCCATCTTTTTTATTTGAGTTGATAAAAAAGTCTTATTTTAATTTAGCAAACACGCGGGCATCAAATAGGATAGAAGAATTCCAAAAGAGTACCAAAGAGATTCTTTCGAAAATAGATTTATTTATTGCTCCGTCTAATTTTATCAAAAATAAATTTATTGACCGTGGATTTCCCGAACATAAAATCCTGTATTCTCCCAATGGATACGATTACAGAAATTTTTTGTCTCCCAGCAAAAGTGAGTCTAAGATATTGAGATTCGGTTATATCGGTACTTTACTGCCAACAAAAGGGCTTAATATTTTAATATCAGCCTTCAGAGAGGTAAAATATAAAAATGTTGAATTATCTATATATGGTAAACTTTTTCCATATAGTGGCTTCGAATATTATCCCAATCTATTTAAGAAAATGATTAAGAAGGATAACCGAATAAAATATAAGGGTGAATATGATAATAAAGATATTTGTAAAATTTTAGCCGACATCGATATACTTATAGTCCCTTCGATATGGCTGGAGAATGCGCCATTAGTTATACAAGAAGCATTTATGTCTAAGACCCCTGTAATTGCATCAAGAATTGGTGGCATACCGGAATTAATAAATGATGGCATAAACGGCCTATTATTTAATCCAGGGAATGCAGATGACTTACAGAAAAAGATAGAATATATAATTGATAACCCGGATGTTATAGAAAAATTTAGAGAGAATATGCCAGAGGTTAAAAGCATAGAAGATAACGCAAGAGAGATGGAAGGGATATATAATAGTTTGATTGCGATGAGGAAGTCATAAGTTCTATATGATTTTTTTCTTTAATGGTACATAAAATGGCTAAGAAATCTATCTATGAATAATAAAAAAGCAATTATTCTATTGTTATGTTTATGCTGTTTTCACATAATTTGTAACTACATATGGATAAAAAAAGATTACTTCTCTTTTTCTCCTGAGAAATTTTGGACACTTTATCAGAAACATGAAGTCCTTGTCAATTTTAAAATAAAGACTCACGGGTTAAAAGGATATTTTGACAAACTTAAAAGAATATTTGAAGCTACCTTTCCAACATACCGCTGGAAACTTAACCTTTTTCCTGCCTATACCGCATTTCTTAATTATTATTTCGGCGATAATATAGATAACTCAATTCTCTCTAATATCCCGTTTTTGGTTTTGGCTATTGTATTTATTTTTTTATTAGGAAAAGAATTATTTTCAACAGAAGCAGGGCTATTGGCTGCTTTTATTATCTCTTTTTATCCGACCTTTTTTGGGATGTCGCGGGGTTATGGCGTTGATTTTCCTTTAATTGGTGCAGTTTTAGTTGTGTTTTATTCTTTGATTAAGATAAGTAAAATTCCGGATAGAAAACACTTGGTAGTTTTTATTTTACTTTTTTCTGTATCTATCCTTTTAAATCCCCGTGTAATATTTTTCTTACTTGGGCCTTTACTATATGTATTTTATAAAACTGTAGAAAAAAGGAAATTTGGTTCTTTATTTAAGATTTTGATGGTATTGATTCTAACTATATTAATCACCTCTATCTGGTGGCTTCCAAGAATTCAAAAGATAATAGCATTTTTGGGCTTTTTGATTAACAGATTCAATATAACAAGTTTAATATATACCTTTAGACCATCATTTATATATCGCAAGTTAGATTATCTTGTAGGCGTGGTTAGACATATTTCAATCTTTTTTAGTGTGTTCTTTTTAATCTCTTTGCTACCCTTCTTTATAAAAAAGAACCCTTATAGACATCTATTGATAATTTTTTTAGTAATTCCCTATTTTATCCTACTTTCCTTTACATCGGGTTTTAATAGGAATTTTTTTCCGCTCTTCATTGGCTTTACTCTGATTACTGCAGCAGGAATAAGTAATATAAAAAAATCTATTTTAAAAGTGATTTTGATTCTTTCAATGATTATTATATCATTATTCCAATTCTTTGACCTTTCTTTCGGTACACAATTTTTACCAGGTATATTTTATAGAATAGGAAAAAGTAAAAAAATTAAATGGCAGGATGATTTATGGGTGAGGCCTCCGAGCATCAATGATGAAGCAATAGCAGCGCATAATTTTTTTAATTTTATTTCTGATTACAAAAAAAATGAACTCCCAAATACATATGTCCTTCTGGTAGGGAAACCCTTACTTGCAGACTTCGGAATATTTGACTATATATTTTTTTCAAAGACGGATAGATTTATATTGAAGAATTTTCTTTTTCTTGAATCTCAAAATTCTGATTATCAAGATTGTGATTTCGCTATCATTGTAACAGAAAAATCTGAAGGAGAGATTAACAAAGATTATCCTGACATTAAATTTTTAAATTCAGGTCCTTGTTTTGCTCGATTTTCTTATGAAGAAAAAGAGAGGATGTACAATTTTTTTAGAAAACTTCCTGTTTTAGATTGTATTGTGGGAAAGAGAAAAATTTATTATCTATGCATAAATCCGAAAAAGGCATCTATCACTGATTGAGTTATATGATAAGTAGAAGGATCGGTTTCTATAAAATTTTACTGTGCTTACTTGGGCTTTCTTTCATTATTTCTTCAGGGACATCTGCAGAGAAGTCCAAAGTCGTAAACATCAGAATAGATACACGGGCGGTGATAGGGGTAAACGAGCAAGATATAAGATTAAATTTTGAACGCATCGAGGAAATGCAGTTACCCATTACTCGCATTTTCGTTCCTTGGGAGACCTGGAATCCCAGTATAGATTATAAGACCTTTAGCTGGGATAGCGATGAGATGCAGAGTTTATACAGAATATTAGATTTGTATCAGAGGATGCAAACAAAGGTCATTTTAGTTACAGTTGATTGGTTTAAACAATCTCCCTGGGAGGATTCAGAATTAAGCGCAAAAGCAGTTTTAAATCTTTTGAGAGATAGAAGAGACTTATAAGAAATTAATACTTAAAAGAAAACCGATATAATCTATGGTTAACTTTTTACAATCAATGAAAGAAAAAATACCATTCAAAGATAAATCTGTTTTTTGGGTGGTATTGATAGTTTTATTGATGTTCTTTATTTTCCTGTCTTACGAAGCTACTATTGAAGCTAGAGTCAGCCCACCCTGGGTTAAATTAACAAAAGCAAGTTTTGTGAAAGAAGGTAAGCCATTTAAATTTATAGGTGCAAATGCAGTTAATATAGTCTTTTATGATGATTGGGATTTAGATGTGGAGAAGGCCATACGAACTGCTAAAGAAAACAATATCTCTGTTTTAAGGCTTTATATAGATTGGGGCTGGGGGAAAGATGATGATTTTGATAGAATTTTTGATATTGCCTCAAAAAATGGAATGCATATCATACTTACTTTTACAGATTGTTGCTGTAGTAGCGATTACGCAACCCTAAAAAAATATTTTGAAGTTCATGCTCCATTTTGTAATATAACAAATGAACAAAGCATAAGAGCTTTTAAGAAACGTATAAAACAAATAATTGAGAGAAGAAATTCTATAAATAACAGAGTATATCGGGATGACCCTACAATTTTGGCCTGGGAGATTGCCAATGAATTGGAATATTGGCGTTTTGCTGAGTCAGAGGTGCGCAAATGGATAGATGAGGTCGCCGGATATATTAAGGGTCTGGATAAGAATCACCCTGTAACTATAGGCATTAGTACAAATAACCTTGAATCTATAAGCAATGAAGATTTATTTAAAATATTTGGTTCATCAGCACTGGATTTCTTTTCTTTTCATTTTTATCCTCCATCAGGGACAACAGACTTTAGTAAAAATGCTCTTCTCGAGAATACTCAAAGAATAGATTCCATAACAAAGAAATTCCTTTCTTTAGGTAAGCCCGTGGTAATGGCTGAGTTTGGATTCAGCAACTCTGTAGAGCTAAATGAAAAGATGAG
>JAGUYA010000098.1 GCA_020061545.1 Candidatus Omnitrophota bacterium | reverse complement strand
TCATTATACCCGAACCTACCTTAATTGACAAGAGAAATGTAACAATACTGAGCCAGGTATTGGTAAATAGGCTTCCTAATAAGGCGGAGGCGCGATTCAGGCGTAAGAGTAAAGCCAAAAATATGGCGGCAATTGGTCCTGTGATGGGTAGAATTCCTAAGAAAACACCCATGCCCAGCCCCAAAGCTATTCTCTGCGGAGTATCGTGGATCCGAAAAAGTTTTATATAGATAAATTTAAAGAATCTGAAAATACTATTGCTTAATTTTTTCTTTTTCATCTTTAAGGACGTGCTTCCAGAGCTCTCTTTATATTGATGCCGGCAAATCTTTCCAGGCCATGACCTTCCTGTATCCAGCCGTTATGTAAGCCATATTTTTCCATAGCCCGCTTGGCATCTGCGTACTCCTTATAGGTTATCCGACGGGAAATCTCTTTGAACCGATTGGCTTTGTAGCAAGGAAAATATTGACTCATCAGACTGATATACGTATCTTTGGATAGCTCTTGGGCAATGAATTTCATAATTCTATCTGTTCCCGAAATGTTATGCGGTAAAACGAGATGCCTTATAATTATCCCCTTTTTTATTATCCCCTCATTATCCAGCTGGGCCGTGCCCACCTGCCGATGCATTTCCTTCAGGGCCTCCTGGTTAAATTTGGGATAGTCTGGTGCACAGGAATATTGAATAGCCATATCATTATCTGCATAGCGCATATCCGGAAGATATATATCTACTATACCATCCAGTAATTTTATTATCTTAAAGCATTCATATCCGCCGGTATTATATACCAGGGGAATTTTTAAACCCTTAGGTATGGCCAGTGACAAGGCTTTTAAGATCTGCGGCAAGATGTGCGTAGGGGTTACTAAATTTATATTGTGGCAGCCTATCTCCTGTAATTGCAACATAAAATCCGCTAATTCTTCATCTCCTACCCCGCTGCCTTCATCCAATTGGCTAAATTCGTAATTTTGACAATAGACACAGGCCATATTACAGCCGGAAAAAAAGATGGTCCCTGAACCGCGCTTGCCTGATATGGCAGGTTCTTCTCCGTGGTGCGGCATAAAACTGCATACCTGGGGCTTAAGACCGATTCTGCAAAATCCCCTTTTGTCATTTAAGCGGTCTATTTTGCATTTCCGCGGACAAATACAGCAAGACCCCAGCATCTTAAAAGTTGCTTCAATAATGCGGTTTAATTTACCATTATCGTAAGATTCTAAATAAGCGGGGTACATATTTAAGGGTTAAGCGTAATTTCATTTTCTACATTTTTTATTCTGTCTTCGATCTTCGGGTGTGAACTTAAAAATACGAGGTGAAAATTACCCCCTTTCTTTTCTGCCTCTTGCTGTAATTTCTTGAAAAATGTAATCATACCATAGGGGTTAAAACTTGCATTTCTGGCATATTTTACCGCAAGTTTATCCGCGAGCAATTCATCCTTACGGCTGTAACCAAGACCAACCACATTAAAAACTATATCTGTTGCCTCTCCTATTGCCTGTTGACCACTTACGCCCATGGCAATACTCATAATAATCTGGTAGCCCAGATGCACCTGTAGTTTTTTTACACTATGCCGCGCGGCAATATGACCTATTTCATGGCCGAGGACGCCGGCAAGTTCATCATCCGTAGCATTGTCTATAAGACCGCTGTTAACATAGATAAATCCTCCCGGGATAGCAAAGGCATTGAATTGCTCATTGTTGACTATTCTAAAATGGTAGATGAGGTCTCCTCTATCAGAAACCCCGCAGACTTTAGCGCCGATATTATTTAATCTATATTGCCTTTGAGGATCTTGGAGTATTTTGAGTTTGCGTTGTATCTGTCTATCCATATCGCGGCCTAGGGCAACCTCGCTTTCTGTATCTAAAAGTAAGGTTTCCTTTCTTTGCGTTGCGGGGTTATAAATAGTAACACAACCGCTGAATAAAAAAAGTATAGTAAGAAGGATTACATAATTATTTATTTTTAATCTGCTGGGCATAAATCTCTCTTATGTGGTTAAATATGGCAATATAATCAGCAGTTTTGTAATCGGGATAGGTCCATTCCCAGGCGGTAAAGCTTTTGTTTTGATAGAAAAGGGTTATCTCTGCGTATATACCCCGATTTAAATATATGCGGTGTCTGTAGTCTTTAGTTGAGGCGAGAATAAGTTTCGCCATATTTAGATAACCCGGGTCGATATTAATTGAACGTAACTCCTGCCTGGACAATTTTTGTTCAATTATATTAGTAGTGATTTTTATCTGGGATAGGTTTTCCGGCGGGATTAGTTTCGCAAAACTGATGAATTGTCTCTTAAGGGGCTTGCCAAACTCTTTTGCGTAATAATCAGTATGCGTAAAGTCAAGGATTTGACTTTCATAATCTATTATACCAAAATTTCTTCTTAAAAGACCCTTGGCTTTCTTAAGTGTATTTTCTTCTTTAAAGATGAATCCGATAATTAATTTTACTGGCTGTTGCCTTTTTATTCTACCCACGTAAGCTTTTTAGCAGGGTATCCTATGGGCATAACGCTTAAGAGGATATAATCATCATCTAAACTAAGTAGCCGTTTAACGCTATCGTCAGAAAAGGCTCCCACCACACAAGTAGCCAGTCCCAAATTAGTTACTGCCAGGTATGTATTTTGGCTGGCATGACCTGCTTCCATATAAATGTAGCGTTCGCCTCTTGTACCATAACGATTAGTAGTGCGGTGAAATTTAGCAGCAATCACTAAAGATACAGGTGCCTCACGAATAAAATCCTGGCCTAAACAAGCCCGAGCTAACTCTAGCCTCTTATCCCCTTCTATAATCATCTCTAAGGCATGTCCTTCTATAAGATAATGGTATGCGCCTGCTTTTAGTTTGTCTGTAGAATTTTCTCCTGTTAATACATATAATTCTAAAGGATAGGTTGCACCTGCAGAAGGGATGGTTCTCGTAGCACCTGTTAATGAGTCATATTTCCTGCCACAGGTTGCCCAGAGTAGAGTGGCTATATCATCTAAATTTAGGGTTTTTCCCTGGAAATCACGACAGGAATAGCGCCTTTCTAATAATGCCGCCAGATTACCCTCTTTTAGATGAGGGGGATTTAATTTTATCTTCATATCTTTATTGTCCGCGTAAATATTTGCCTGGAGGGTGAGAAAAATAATAAAAACAGAAAGCGCCTTTTGGTTTATCATAACCTTTTAAGGCAGCGAGAGGTGTCTTTGGGCAAGAATTGATTTATGTATTGAGATATTTTCTTACGTTGACTATCTTTAATTCCATTAAAAAATATGGCGATATTAAAACCACCCCTTTTTTTATCCTCAGTTCTGACAATTACTCCCCTGCATTCCACGTCCACATTTTTCACCCTATCACCAGTCACGATAGGCAGGGTTACCCTAACTGCAATCTTGGTAAAAGGTGGTATATACTTGTCTAGATGGCAATAGGCGCCTATGCAACTTACATTCTGGGTACTGGTAGCAAAGTCATATCCATCTGCCACTATCTTAATGGGGAGCGCCTTTTCTATTCGGGGATAGCGCCTTCTTTCTGTTTTGTTATACTTTATCATTTCTCTTCTTCTTTTTTAAGTGTTGCCTTGCGCCAACATTTTTTATTACAATAAAATTTTCCATTGCGATAATAGTGTTTTAATTTCTTAATGGGCTTGCCACAAGCTAAACAATTAGTCTGTTTTTCGTCTGTGGGCTTGGCCTGTGGGGCTTGAGGTTTTGCTTTTGTCATCTTAAGGTAGAAATATAACATATATTTAAGGAAATGTCAAATTGTAAAAAGGGTGAAAATCGATGGCGCAACTGTGGTAGGGATTGCTTTAGATGAGGTAGATTTTGATAGACTCTTTGATTATTTTAAGAGGTATATTTTTTCTTATCACTGCTTTACCAATACCTTTAATCAGCACAAATTTATTCTTAAGACCCATAAATTTTTTATCCCGGTAATGCGCTTTGATTATATCAGGACCGGAAATTTTTTCTATTTTAGTAGGTAATCCCACCTTTTTTATAAGATTTTCTATCCTCTCGACCGTGGTATTATTGGTTAACCCCAATTTTTTACTTATATCGCAGGCGATGAGCATCCCCAGGGCTATGGCCTGGCCGTGGTTGTATCTTTTATATCTGCCAGCTGCCTCAATGGCATGCCCGATGGTATGACCGAAATTCAAAATTGTGCGGATCCCCTTCTCTTCTCTTTCATCTTGCTGGACAATCTTCGCCTTGATACCACTACAGCGCATCACGATAAACTCTAAAGCAGGCATTTTTAAGTCAAGGATATCTTGATAATTTTTCTCTAAATAAGTAAAAAACTCGGCATCTTTTATTACGCCATATTTTATTACTTCTGCTAGGCCGCTTTGTATTTGCCTTATATTCAGTGTTTTAAGGAGCCCTACATCGCTCAATACCAGTCTGGGTTGATAAAAAGCACCTAATAAATTTTTGCCTTGGGTTAAATCAACCGCAGTTTTTCCGCCAATGCCAGAATCAACCTGCGCTAACAATGTTGTAGGAACCTGTGTATAGGGAATCCCGCGTTTATAAATAGAAGCGATAAATCCTGCGAGGTCCCCAATAACCCCTCCTCCGAAAGCAATAATTAGAACACGCCTGCCTCTATCATAAAGCGTCATATCCTTGATTATTGAGGAGGCCATTTCTATAGACTTACTCTTTTCTGTATCCGGGATGAGCTTAAACCTGACGTTAAAACCAGATTGTTTAAGGCCATTATTCAATAATCTGCCATGTTTCTTTTTTATAGAGGCATTCGTAATCACATACGCATCACGACCAATATTTAATTTCAAGATATACCTGCCTAAAAGATTTATAATATTATTTCCGATGATGATGCTATAAGAGTGTTTTTTTAAGTTGAGTTTCAGGATGTGCATTTTAGGGAAGGACCCCCAGTAATCTTAATATAAAATTTACCGCAGACCAGATTATGCGGCCGAAAATCCCTAACCAAAGGAGCGATATTATGATGATAAAACCATAGGGCTCGATAAGAGAATATTTAGAGGCTAAATTTTCAGGCAGTATCCCCATTAATATGCGCGAACCATCTAAGGGTGGTATAGGTATAAGATTAAAGACCCCCAAGACCACATTTATAATGATTAGGTTTTCCACGATAAAATTTATCTGCCAAGGTGAATGTATGGACCTTAATACTATACTTAAGATAAAGGCGAAAATAAAGTTTACCAAAGGACCGCTTGCTCCTATCCAGATGATATCCCTCTTAGGATTTCTTAGGGAGGCGTAATTTATAGGGACGGGTTTTGCTGCCCCAAAAACAAATTGACCACCGGTGCTCATAAAAAGAAATAATGGCAGAAGGAATGTCCAGAGAGGGTCAATGTGTGCTAAGGGATTAAACGTTAACCTGCCAGAATATTTCGCGGTAGTATCCCCGAATTTGTATGCCACCCAACCATGCGCAAATTCATGCACAGTCACAGCAATGATTAATAACCCAAAAGATAATAAAAAAGATATAAAAAGACCCGCTATATTCAACCGAGCGCCTCTCTTTTTATTATTTCAATAACATAGTGCCTCAAAGGTATTTTCCTCTAAGAATGGTTTATATTCAGATCTGATCGTTGGGGATTCGTAAGATATTTTACTTATTAGGCGCATTTATTTATTGCTGATCCTTAAACCTTTTTGGTAGCAGTCCCTTTGGCAGGAGATTGCTCTTTAGTTTCAGCAGTGGCAGGAGCAGCGCCTTCGGTAGCAGCCGCAGCTTCTACCTTTTTTGCTGCCTTCTCCTTTTTGATCTTAATTCTCAGAGTTCTAATCTTGGGTAGGCCAAAAACCTCGTCTCCGGGTTTCCACTGATCCTTTTCCAGCATAATTCTAAGGCGCTCTGTGCGTTTTAATACTGACCTTTGCTTTTTGTTTTTCTGTGATAATTTTAACGATGGATGGATAGACATAAGCCTTATAGCCTCCTTATAAGACAATCTTGATATTGCTTTTTAAGTTTTAGTAATAAAGATTCTGCGTCTTTGCGCTGAGAAAAATTTCCCACACAGACTACACTAAATTTACCTTTGGGTAACACTATAGACGATAACCCTCTTCTTTTTAAGGTATCTGCTTCTTTTTGTGCGTTTGTTTTACTTAAGAAAGAGGCTACTTGTATAGTGTAGTTCGAGAGGTATTCTTGGAGCTCCTCTTTTTTTACGGGTTGCGATTGTTGTGTTGAAAATATCTGCTTGGGTACTGCTGTAGATAACACAGGTTGCGCTTTTTGTGTTTTAAGGGCAATGTCCAGACGAGAATCGGTTTTTAGCTGTGCAATCCTTTTTCCTCTTTCCACACCCAAAGAGAACGAAATAATACCTGTGATTACCAGGCCAATAATTATAAGTATGGTTTTTTCCCAGACCCAGATAAACTTAAGAAACAAATAAGAGATTTGTGTTTTTTTCTGGCTATGGTTTTTTGTTTGCGAAAATAGCTCTAACTGTTGATAATCTTCCCTTTTCAAATTATGCACTCACTTATTATATATCTTTTATTT
>JAGUYA010000024.1 GCA_020061545.1 Candidatus Omnitrophota bacterium | reverse complement strand
TAATGCGCGCAGATAACTTATGTCGCACTCTGTGCTCCGTAAGTTATGCGCTTATTAATTATGTGCCTGGGTATCCCCATGAAGATAAAAAAGATAGAAGGTGAGCTTGCCCAAGTAGAAACGGGTCGGCTTCTACGCACCATTAATATACAAATGTTACTTAATGTCAAGATAGGCGATTTTGTTATTGTGCATGCAGGTTTTGCTATTCAGAAGTTAAACAATCAAGAAGCCAGAAAGACCTTAGACTTATTAAAGAAGAGTTTAAGTAAGAACTAATCAAAAATATGGCTAAAGAGCTCGATCTAATAAAAATATTATCTCAGAAAAATCAGGAGGATTACGGTAATATTTCTATTCATCGTATGGGCGATAACAGACTTATGATAAGAAAAAACACCCATGGTAGCAAGCCCATAATTATAAATAGACATATTCCAATTTGCAATTTGCTATTTGAAGGTTTAGGTCTCTGGAGCGGTGATGGATGGAAAAAAGAGGTATTAGGATTTTCTAATTCCGAAATAAAATTAATTAGGCATTTTATCAAGTTTTGCAACTTATTAGGAATACAGAGAAGTGCATTAAATTGGGACCTTCAATTGATAACAGCTCCTAATAAAATTGATGAAATTATAAAAATATATTCAAAGAAAATTAAACTTAAAAAGATTCAATTTAGAAATTACATAGTTCAAAAAAGAAACTACAATTGCATTAGAGTATATAAACATTCATGGATATTACCTATTTTTATTAATGCAATATTTAATTGCTCATTACCTTTTATTACTAAGGATATTCAATTTGGAGCAAGTTATTTAAAGGGCGTTTTTGCTACAGATGGTTGGGTTACATTAAGAGAAAAATTAGATACTACAAAACATGTTGGTATCGCAGTTCAATCTCACCGATTTAAAAAGATTTTTATCAGAGTCTTTGCTCGCTTAGGAATTAATCATCAGACCAATGATAAGGGGATTTATATATCCTCCCATGAAGATTTCATTAAGTTAGAGAGATTAGGATTATTAGAATTGCACCCTAAGAAAAAGAAAAAATTTAGAAGAGGACTTAGAAGATTTTGTTCTGAATATGGGAAGAATAAATATAAAACACTACTTCTGTTAACTAGTCATAACAGGCTATCAGCATATGAATTAGCAAACTTAATTCAAATTACGCCTCGATCTGCCAGAAGAATTTTCCAACAATTACAAAGAGAGAATTATGTAAGATATAAAGAAAAGAGAAATAGACATATTTATCTTATCACGAGAAAAGGCAGAAATCTATTTAAAGAGGATAAAGATATAGTTCTTCTGAGATTAGCATATCTCAAGGCATAAGATCTGAAAATAGAATATGTTATATTCTTTTAGAGATCCAAGGACAGTCCACAGACTTGCTGACAAGATAAAAGAACTTTCCAAGGGAACTACTTTTAGATTAATGCATGTATGTGGTACGCATGAGCAATCTATTAGTCGATGGGGCTTAAGAGATATATTACCTAAAAATTTAGAAATCGTAGCAGGCCCTGGCTGTCCAGTTTGTTGTACTCCATTATCAGATATTGATCTTTCTATAGAGTTGGCCTCTAAAGGATACATTATAACAACATTTGGTGATATGTTTGGGGTGCCTGGAACAAAGACATCCTTAGCTGAGATTAGGGCCAAAGGTAAGGATGTAAGAATTGTATATTCTATTCAAGATGCAGTAAATTTGGCAAAAGAAAATAAAGGTCGCCAGGTAGTCCATTGTGCTATTGGTTTTGAGACTACCGCACCTTCGACAGCCATTATAATTTTAAATACCCCTCCTTCTAACTTTTCGATTATTTGTTCCCATAAGTTAATTCCTCCAGCTATGGAAGCCTTATTGATTGGTAAGGAATGCAGAATAGATGGGTTTATAGCTCCTGGTCATGTATCAACAATTATTGGATCTAAACCTTATGAACCACTAGCCAAAATTTACAAAAAGCCTATCGTGATTGCAGGATTTGAGCCGATAGATATTCTTTATGGCATTTTTCTAATATTAAAACAATTTAAAGACGGCAGACAAAATGTAGAGATAGAATACAGGAGAAGCGTGGCTCCTAAAGGCAATCCTTTAGCAATTAAATTGTTAAGAAGTGTTTTTGATATTTGCGGTTCTAATTGGAGAGGATTAGGTTTTATACCTAAATCTGGTTTACAGTTAAAAAAGAAATTTGAAAAATTCGATGCAGAAAAGTTATTTAGTTTTAAACGGGCAACGGGCAACGCCTGCCTGCCGGTCAGACAGGGGCATCGGGCAACGAAATGTAGATGCGGCGATATCTTAAAAGGTTTAATTTCTCCTTTAGATTGCCCATTATTCTCTAAGACCTGTAAGCCAGATAATCCAATAGGCCCCTGTATGGTTTCCAGCGAAGGAGCTTGCAATGCATATTACAAATATAGAAAATAATTTAGCTAAATTTAAATCCCAAATCCCAATTTCCAAATTCCAAACAAATCCCAAATCCCAATTTCCAATTTCTAAAAATAGAAGAGGTTCTGGTCATTGGTTATTTGGTCATTTGTGCTTGTTTGTAATTTGGTGCTTGGTTATTGGTGTTTTAATTGGCTGTGCCCAAAAGAATGAGCTCAAAGAGGCGCAGGATTATTTCCAACAATCCCAAACCTATTATCAGCGCGCAGTAAATCTTTATAAAGGTTTAATTGCTAAAGGCAAAGACTTAGATAGATTACGCTTTGAACTGGGCCAGTTATACTATCATCAGGGAAGATGGATTCAGGCAATAGAAGAATTCAAAAAGACCAAGTACCTTAAGGCGCAAAAGTTTCTGGCTATCTCTTATTATCGCCTAGGTAATTTTACTGATGCCTTAGAAGTCTTTAGCAAACAGGAGATTCCTGATGATGAATATTTGTATTATTATGGTTTAACCTGCGAAAAATTAAACCTCTTTGACCAGGCATTGGGTATTTATGAAAAGATAAAGTCTCAAGAATTCGTTTCTTTAGTGTTGGAACGTATCAATATCATTGAGAAACAAGCC
>JAGUYA010000081.1 GCA_020061545.1 Candidatus Omnitrophota bacterium | reverse complement strand
TGATTGCTCTAAGAATCCTACAGGATGGACTTTTTGCCTTAAAGAAACTATTCTTTGGTCTTTATAATCAACAAAATCGTAAAGACCTTCGGGTGTGCGACTATATTTCTCTGCATAGTCTAAGAGAGCTTGAGCTGTTCCTGGGCCAAATTCTTTATCCAGCATATCTTGCCCCATTAAGATAATGGCTAATGAAGAAGTATCCGTAGCAAAAACAGTATCAGGTCTTCCTTTCTCATCTACACCGCGATAAAACCTCTTATTCTGGTTATCCCAGCAATGGGTTTTAAGAAAACTTAAAATACGCCAAGCTACGGCTAAATATCTATTCTGGTTTAAGTATTCACCAGCCTTTTTAAATAGATACCAATCAGTAATGTTTTCTTCTGTGCCAAAACTCCTATCAGGAATAAGCTGAGCCTTTTCTAAATCATATTTATAGCCATGCTTGATCCCGCTTAAGATTTTATCCTGCCAGCTAATAAGAATCTTTAATATCTGCTCTAAGGCAACAAGATTTTCTTTTCTTAACTGCCTTAATTCTGGCAAGGAATAGTCATTAAACTTTTCTTGATTAATCATCTCATCAATTAATCTTATCTCTTCTAAGAAACTCAATGCCACCCAGGCATTGGGGCCATTGTGGATATCCGGTTCTTTAACAAGACCAGTAACTGTATCAAAGGCATTTGGAAGACCTAAGAATTTCTCTTCGTTTAGTTTCTCTTGAATATAGCTGCGCATAAACCTGTTGATTTCTTCTATTATGATTAAATCTTTTCTTTTTATAGCCTCACGAGCCGCATCATAAATCCAGCCAGTACCCACCTCCCAAGGAAGGCAAGAGCCATAATAACTATTTAAAGGCCCAAGGCCTGACTTTTGAGATTCAGTATAGTTAAGGCTCTGATTATCTCCTTCCTTTACTTGAGGAGGAGTAGTCTCAATTACCGGTTGTATTATCTCTTGTTCTTTCTTTTGCGGGTTAATCATCTTCTCATAAGCCACTACTTCTTGAGAGCTGGTTAAATTTGAAGGAATACCGATAATCAAACCAGTTTTTTCATCCCTTTTAACAATATCCTCTTCTTTATAACCTCTGCCTAATTGCCAGGGTAAAGGTTGGCGATAGCCTAAAATTACTCTTCCCTCGGTAAGTCCGATTCTAACCTCTTTTCCTTTTTCATCCCTATGCTTCGCCTCTATTGCATTAGGCTCAATGCTTAAACCTAACGGCCCTTTGTGCCAGCTAATGTTATAGCGGCCATCATAAATAGAATCCCACTTATAACCTAAACTTATATTTTGCTTTCCTCTTAAAGGCATACCAATGCAGAAACTGTAAGCATAATATTCAGGAGTGCTTCCAGCAGGACGGAATTTTCCTTGTACATCTATCTTTAACCCCTTCTCTGCTTGCAGGGCTAAATGAGCAAATAATTCTCTTAAACCTTGTTCATTAAAATCTCCATAGGTAATTAACTTTGCATCCTGCTTAAAAATACCAAACCTCTTCTCTAAGGCTGCTCTTAGCGCCTGTTCCTCATAGCGATTATGAGCACCGTATTTTTTCCAATAAACCTTACTTAGCTCAATAGCAGTCCTTTCTCCTTCAAACCGAAAGCCCAATTTTTCAAAGGTTGCATGCTCTCTAAAGAAAATAGTTCGTGGAAGGAAGATTTCATTTCCCCAATCATCATGGCCAACTACCAAATGCTCTTTGTCATAAGAAATATCTACATCGCCTTTTTCTGCTACTAGATGCAGACGATCCCATAAACGTAGTTTTAAATAACCATGAATTGCCCTTATCTCATCCTTACCTTTGTCTTTAT
This sequence comes from Candidatus Omnitrophota bacterium, assembly GCA_020061545.1. Classification (GTDB taxonomy): domain Bacteria; phylum Omnitrophota; class Gorgyraeia; order Gygaellales; family Profunditerraquicolaceae; genus JAGUYA01. The sequence continues at coordinate 695 of JAGUYA010000081.1, read as the reverse complement.
AGTCTTCTAAATTCTTATCAATAAGGCCTCCTAAACGAAGGAGTATCCACTTACCCTCTGGGTTATAAACAAAAAAGTCAGAAAGAACTATTCTTTGCTCAACCTTTTTCTCCCACTTTATCTCAATCAAACCTTTATCCTTCACTTCAGGAAGATTAAGAACATCTTCAGCACTCATACAACTATCAATAAGGCTATCAATATCCACCACAGATTTAGGAATGCCTTCATAACCAGTGCGGTGCAGATACTCTAAAATCATCTCATTGACCCAGTCTTTCTCTTGCCATCCAAAACTTAAACCCACAACTTGTGTAGTTTTCTCTCCTTTTTTTCTTGGCTCTAATACCCCTAGTATTGCACCTATGTCTCCTTTACCTCTAGCAAAACTTAATAAATCCAAAACAACTTGCGTCTGAGAATATCTCTTGTTCTCTAACTCACCCTTTTTATTGATGATTTCTATTAACCTCTCATTGATTAGCTGCAAGAAATTTGTCTTTAATTTAAAAGCATCTTTTGTTAACTTATCTATTTCCTCATTAGATAAAACTACTACTCCTTGCTTTTCCATATTGCGGTATTTATCTAATAACTGGCGGATAAAGCTCTGTATCTCTAAAATTTTCTGCTCTTTCTCTTGTTGACTAAGACTCCCATCCTCTTTAATTGCCTGATATAAGGCTTGGGCTAAT
>JAGUYA010000149.1 GCA_020061545.1 Candidatus Omnitrophota bacterium | reverse complement strand
TTTATAGACCCTGCCCCGGCTCTTATAACTTTTCATAGCATAAGGAGCAAGAAAATTGTCTTCGGACTCTCTAATTTGTTCTTGATTGAGCATGTTATGAATAAACTTCTTTAACGCAGATATTCGCGGATTACACGCGGATATACGCAGATTTTTATCTGCGATAATCTGTGTTAGATTTGCGTAAATCTGCGTTCAGAATAGTTTTTAAGGTTCCTTTTAGTCGTTTATATAACTCGTCCAGTGATTGTGATATTACCTTTGTATTGTATAAAGTAGTCATAAAATTTGTATCACCCTTCCAACGAGGAACAATATGTATATGTAAGTGACGCGTTTCACCTGCTCCGGCGCTTGCAGAGGTATTAATACCTATATTGTACCCATGGGGCTTAAGAACCTTACCTAACATCTTCTTTGTATTATTTAAAGTTTTGAATAAATCTAATATCTCGTTATCATTCAATTGCGAGAATTCTTGTATATGTCTTATGGGTGATACCATAACATGACCATTATTGTAAGGGAAAATATTGAGCATGGAAAAAGAATGTCTTCCTTTGAATATAACGTAATTCTTACGTTTAGTTTTTAGGCTTTGGCAAAATAGACATTTGTTGGCGGATCCGCCATTCTTTATGGCGGAAACCTTTACATATTTCATTCTCCAGGGCGCCCAAAGTCTATCCATTGTTTTAAGATTAAGATTGAGATTAAGGTTGAGTTATGTTTGCTTTAACCTAAACCTTAATCTTAGTCTTAGCCTTCTCGTCTCTAAATTTTATAGTCTAATAATCCTTGCCTTTATTTTATCATTAATTTCTATTATTCCATAAGAATTATAAAGAGCGAATATCCTATCGGTAGGGCTGCCAGGATTGAAGTAGAGGATATTGCCTCTTTTTTCGTTTACAGCAGAATGAGAGTGCCCAAAGATAATTATATTAATATTTTCTTCTTTGAATATTTCGGTAAGTAGGTCTATTAATTTATTAGGAGGGCCATATCCATGCATAATACCGATTTTATAGTTTCCTATCCCTACGATTTCTTTTTCGGGTAATTGTTTTCTGACTTCATAAGGGTCCATATTGCCCCAAACTGCCTTTACGTCCCTACAGACAGTTTTTAATTTGTTCAAGATGCTTAAATCTACAAAGTCACCGGCATGGATGACCATGTCCATACCCTTAAAGGTCTCTAATATTTGTTGGGGTATATCTTTTGCTCGGTCAGGTATATGCGTATCTGCTATGACGCCGATTTTCATACTATAATCCTCGGTTTATAAAATAGGTCTAATATTTGATTTAGGTTATTTAAGTCCCAGGTCCAGATTTTTTCTTCTAGTGCCCTCAGGCGAGTAGTCGGGTCTATATCTTGCAGTGCAATAATAATTTTTCTCTGCATCTTATGACGATATTTTTTACATTCTCTGGCAAATTCTGTAATATCCTCCTCGGTTAACAAATCATGTTTAAATGCTATTATCCAGAGATTATCATGAGAACGGCCGATTACCCCTTCTTTTAGACCTTGGGCTTTAAACTCTAAGTTCTTTATTTCTCTAAAGTGGCTGAGTCTTATGCGTTTTCTATCCATTTGCATCACTTCATCTTCGAAAAGACGCAATAGTTCCACCGTCCTTTCCATAATGGGCTTCTGCGCATTGACGAAGAATTCGCAAATCAATCCCTCTATCTTATCTCTAAATAATACCTTTTGGCTTTTCGCGTCGAAGGTCAAAGAATACATTTTTTCCTGATGGACGAATCGTAACCAGAAACTAAATACCCGGTCATTAATTTTTAGAAAGTCACCGCTACGGCTTATTGTATCAAGTTCTAATAAATAATTTACTCTTAAAATTAATTCCTTTTTCTGTTTGTGTAAAATATGCGCGATATCTTTTATTTTATTGTGTCCATTGGAAATTAAATAAAGAATCGCTATATAGTCTTGGCTGTAGGGATTATCTAAAAAACATTTAAGGTAATTAGCGAATTTCTGATTTAAGATACCCGAAGGAAGACTTAATAGATCTTCCAGTAAACCTGCTAATTCAGTAGTATTGGCTTTTAATAATTCCCTAGCTATCAATTCCAGATAGAATGGATTTCCACCCGTAAAATGGACTAGGAAATTCTTCAAGCCTGTATCCAAATTGAATCCTTGCAATATATGCTCTAAATAACTTTCGCTGGTTTTAATATCAAAGGGCTCTATAGTAATTATTTCAAAGTTGCCGAATAATAGAGATAGATTCTTGGAAAGTATTGTTTTTGCTTTGAATTTCATGGAACTTATAATTATATACATTGTGTTTTTTTGTAAAATCAAGAGCTTAGACCATTCGGGATAGAGACTTTTAATGCCCAAGTTTTGCAGGTTATGGAACTCATCAAATATCACTACACAAAATTTATTTGTCTCTTGATTAATTATTTCGCATAGCGACAACAGTTCCGTAAAGACATTATTTTTCTTCCTTTTATCCAGAGAAACTAAAATAGACTTTATTTTTTCTACGGTCTTAGGTATATATTTCTCGGATTTTGCAATTAAGAAATCCAGGTCTTCTTGTAATGTGGTGCCACTATTAATTAAAAAATTATAAAGCAATACACCAATGAATCTTCTGACAAACGAAATCAGCGATTCCGGTCTTATCTCTAAGTATATTATAATTATACGATTATCATAAAACTTATTCAGAAATTTAAATATTATCGACGTTTTCCCGACGAGCTCATCACCAATAATGGCCATATTTTGACGATAGCCATCCCTGAGGTCGCTGATACGCTTCTCTAAAACATTTAGATAAACTTGGCGGTCAAAAAAATTATCCTTTATCATGGTAAGTAAAAATAAGGATTCTGGGGAAGGTGCCCTTTTCTTATCTCGAAGTGTAGATATACATTTTTATCCCTGTCAGTTGAACCTGCCTTAGCAATAGGAATTCCTTTTTGTACATAATCACCCAGTTTAATAAAGACCTGAGAGTTTCTGGCGTAAACAGTTGAGAATCCATCACCATGGTCAATGATTATTGTTTTGCCGAAGTTATTAAAATTATTCTCATAGAAGACAACTTTTCCGCTACGGGAAGCTACAATATCTGAATTACGATAACTTTGTATATTTAGGCCTTTATTAATCATATTATTAAAAGTCTGGCCGAAGGTAGAAATAACCCTGCCTCTTGCCGGCCAGATGAAATCCTCTGTCAGGGATTTGCGGGGTAAATGCTGTAGTTTTTGACGATAGGGTATAAATATAAGTTGGCCTGTATCTATAGTTGCCGCGTCGGCAATATGATTGATTCTTATAATTTCATCTAAATCCACAGTATATATTTTAGAGATTCTCCAAAGCGTCTCGCCTCTTTCCACGCGATGGTAAATTCCAGGTATACTCGGAGGTAGGCTCGGCTTTACATAAGGACTGGGGGCGCAACCCGATAAGAGCAGTAGATAGTAGATAGTAGATAGTAGATAGGGGATTAATAATTTGCGTTTAAGCATTTTGAATCAATTTGCTATTAGTATATTTATGACTTCGCTCGAACTTATTTTATCAGAAATTCCTGAAAAAATCCATTCGCCGCGCCCGCAGGCGCGGCACTTGAACCCAGCGGCTCGCGGGCAAAAATTTTCCGGGGACCCAAACTCCTAAAACCCCTCCAATTTTTGCCCGCTCGCCAAAAGTTTTTTACAAATTTTTTTGTGCCGTCATCTCAATTTTTAAATTTTATGCATATAACGTTTTCAGGCTATACGAAGTCGGCGATAGCCGATTTGGGCGAACGGAGTGAGCCGTATAGCCCGTGTTATACGCTGTTGAGTCCATTTGCATCTCCTATGCTGTTCTAGGGTAGTAAAGGCACTTCTCCTTTCTACAGTTAGGATGATTTTTATTAGAGTGAAAACAGGAAAAACACCAGAATTGCTCCAATAATCAGCGCCACCCTCATAGGTCCTTTTTTCATCGCAGACTGCATTGCCTCCTTAGCCCTGTAAACATCTCTTTCATCCATTATACTACCCCCTTTTTAATTTAGAGGCTGCTTAGCAGCCGCTTTAACAAAGCGCCTTATTATTTTCGCCATCCCTTTTCCTCTCTTATATAAACCGTCCTGTGAGGGAAAGGTGTCTCTATTCCTTCCTCATGAAATCTCTTTAATATCCTCTTTCTTAATTCATGTTGTGCTATTGGTCAACAAATTTCCGAACCTGACATATAAGTGTCGTGGGACGTAATTTGGGCCGGTTCTATTTGCCATTTTTAATCTTCCCCTGCCTGTAATGGGCGACTATCGTTTGCGGCACAGACGAAGCCGTTAGGTTTGCGAGGCGTAGGGTGGGCTTTTGCCCACCATTATTGTATTGTCGTCATTCTCCACCGATATCCGTCGGAATCTCCGCC
>JAGUYA010000005.1 GCA_020061545.1 Candidatus Omnitrophota bacterium | reverse complement strand
TACGCAGCTGAATTCCCTTGACTTTTTGGTGAATTTACGTTAGAAATAAAAGTCTATGCATAAAAATGAGGATCTTATGCAAAAAATTGTTTCTTTATGCAAGCGCCGCGGATTTATCTTCCAGTCATCTGAGATTTATGGAGGATTGAGCAACACCTGGGATTACGGTCCTTATGGCGTAGAATTGAAAAATAATGTCAAAGCAGCCTGGTGGAAGGCAAATGTATACGAGTGCGATGATATCTTTGGCATGGATGCAAGCATTCTTATGCATCCGAAAGTCTGGGAAGCGTCTGGGCATGTTGAGAGCTTCTTTGATATATATTTAGATTGTTTAAACTGCAAAAAGAGAATAAAAGTTAATGATCCGGCTTTAAAAAAAGCAACAAATACCTGTCCTTATTGCGGCAAATCCGGACTCACCGATCCAAGAAAATTTAATTTAATGTTTAAAACATATCAAGGCCCAATTGAGGATGAGGCAAGTTTAGTCTATCTCCGCCCAGAAACTGCCCAGGGCATGTTTGTAAATTTCTTAAATATCTTAGACTCAAAACACCCCAAACTTCCTTTTGGTCTGGCGCAGATTGGTAAAGCCTTTCGTAATGAAGTCACGCCCGGAAATTTTACCTTTAGGACCCGCGAATTTGAACAGATGGAAATTGAATATTTTGTGAAACCCCAAGAGGCAGATAAAAAATTAGAAGAGTGGATAGAATCTCGTTTTAGTTGGTATTTAAATTTAGGGATAAAAAAAGAAAATTTAAGAAAGCGTCCCCATACCAAAGATGAACTGGCGCATTATGCTAAAGCCTGCACAGATATAGAATACAATTTTGCCTTCGGCTGGAGCGAATTAGAAGGGATTGCCAACCGCACTGATTTTGATTTAAGAGAGCATGCCAAGTTTAGTAGTAAGGATTTAAAATATTTTGATGAAACTACGAAGGAAAAATTTTATCCCTACATTATTGAGCCGTCAGGTGGGGTAGATAGAAGCGTATTAGCATTTTTAGTGGATGCTTATCATGAAGAAAAAGTAAAAGATGATATCCGCGTAGTCTTAAAATTGCACAAAGATTTAGCGCCGATAAAGGTAGCGGTGCTGCCCCTTTTAAAAAATAGGCCAGAGATTGTAGAATTGGCCAAGAGAATAGCCCAAGATTTAAAGAAATGTTTCATTACTGTCTATGACGATACTGCCGGTATCGGCAAGCTCTATCGCAGGCAGGATGAGGTAGGCACGCTTTACTGTGTTACCGTGGATGTGCAATCGTTAGAAGATAAGCAGGTAACCGTGCGCGATAGAGATACGATGCAGCAGGACAGAATTAGTATTGATAAGTTAAGAGAATATCTTTCGAAAAAGCTTAACACGGAAGGCTAAGATTAAGGAAAAGCTTTACTTTAACCTAAATCTTAATCTAAGTCTTAGTCTTAACTAAGAAGGAGGGTTTTTAAAGGCAATGGCAAAAAAATATGTTTACTTCTTCGGGGGCGCAAAAGCAGACGGAAACGAAGGCATGAAAAATCTCCTGGGTGGTAAGGGAGCAAACCTGGCAGAGATGGCCGGGCATAAAGATTTACGACTTCCTGTGCCACCGGGTTTTACTATTACCACTGAGGTTTGCACACACTATTATAAAAATAGAAGGGCCTATCCTGGTGGTTTAAAAGAAGAGGTCCATAAAGCCTTAGAAAGAGTGGAAAAGCTGATGGTAAGAAAATTCGGCGACCCCGAGAATCCACTCTTAATTTCCGTACGTTCAGGTGCGCGCAGGTCTATGCCTGGAATGATGGAGACAGTATTAAATATTGGTTTAACTCAAGGAGTCATACCTGGCTTGATAAAACAAGGTGGCGGAAATAGTCGTTTTGTTTATGATGCTTATCGCAGATTAATTATGATGTATTCGGATGTGGTAATGGAGAAGGCAGCGGGTATTGAACTTAAAGACGAAGAGTCTGGTATCCGCAAGCAGTTAGAAAAGATTATGAGTGCAATGAAAAAGGAAAAAGGTTATACCAACGATACTGAACTGACTGCAGATGACCTGAAAAAACTCTGTGCTTTATTTAAAGCCAAGATAAAAGAAGGATTAAAAAAAGATTTTCCTGATGAGCCCAATGAGCAGTTGTGGGGGGGGATTGGCGCGGTGTTTGCTTCCTGGAACGGCAAGCGCGCAGTCAGTTACAGGCGGATAGAAAACATTCCTGATGAATGGGGCACAGCGGTGACTGTGCAGACCATGGTCTTTGGGAATATGGGCAATGATTCGGCAACCGGTGTTGCCTTTACCCGTGACCCTGGAAATGGAGAGAATAAATTCTACGGTGAATATTTAATTAATGCCCAGGGTGAAGATGTGGTGGCAGGCATCCGCACCCCCGCTCCGATAAATGAATATTCCAAATCAGAACACAATAAGGATTTGATGACTTTAGAAAAAGCCATGCCCAAGATTTATCAGGAACTCTTTAATTACGAGAAGCGCTTAGAGAAACACTACCGCGATATGCAGGATATTGAGTTCACCATAGAAAAAGGCAGGCTTTTTATGCTGCAGTGCCGCGTGGGAAAACGTAATGGTCCGGCTGCGGTGCGCATGGCAATGGATATGTTAAAGGAGAAATTAATCAAAAAAGAAGAAGCAGTCATGCGGGTCAGCCCTAGCCAATTAGATGAATTATTACATCCGATTATTGACCCTAAAATAGAACTCGCTCATAAACCTTTAGCTAAAGGATTACCTGCAGGGCCGGGTGGTGCGAGCGGCCAGATAGTATTTTCTGCTCACGAGGCTGTAGAATGGGTGAAACAGGGCAGAAAAGTAATTTTAGTGCGCGAGGAGACAAATCCTGAGGATGTGGAGGGTATGCGGGCAGCTTCGGCAATTTTAACTGCCCGAGGTGGAATGACTTCGCATGCAGCATTGGTTGCCCGCGGTTGGGGTAAATGCTGTATTGTCGGATGCGGAGCAATTCATATTGACTATGACAAAAAAGAACTGCATGCGGATGGCAAGGTCTTTAAAGAAGGCGCCTGGATTACTTTAAATGGCACTAAAGGCAATGTCTACGAAGGCAAATTACCCATGATGGATGCTTCTGAAGAAAATGAGATTTTAATGAATTTTTTAAAGATATGTGCCTCTTTAAAGAAATTAGGCGTACGCACCAATGCCGATACTCCTGAAGACGCTAAGAAAGCCAGACAATTCAGCGCAGAAGGAATTGGATTGTTCAGAACTGAACATATGTTTTATGGCAAAGGTTCCGAAGAGCCATTGTCTAGATTATGTAAGATGATAATGTCTAAGACCGAAGCCGAAAGATGCAAGGCCTTGGATGAATTATTTCCTTATGTCAAGAAAGATATCAAGGGCACGTTGGAGGCCATGGATGGGCTGCCTGTAGTGATTCGGCTGCTTGACCCGCCATTACATGAGTTTGTCCCTCGCGAACAGGCAAAATTGGAGCAGCTCGCTCGGGATTTAAATATAACTATGGAAGAACTATCCCAGAGAGCAAAAGGCTTGCACGAATCCAATCCCATGATGGGTCATCGGGGAGTGCGCTTGGGTATTACTTATGCGGAAGTAAGCGAGATGCAGATTCGAGCCATCTTTGAGGCAGCAGCAGAACTTATTAAAGAAGGTAAGAAACCCTATCCTGAGATAATGATACCTGTGGTTTGCGAGGTCAAGGAATTAAATGACCAATTAGTGATCACCAAAAAAGTTTATCAGGAGGTTTTAAATAAATATAACCTCAAAAAAATTAAACATATGTTTGGCACCATGATTGAGATTCCCCGGGCATCCATTGTGGCGGATAAATTGGCAGAGGTTTCCGAATTTTTCTCTTTTGGCACGAATGATATGACCCAGATGGGTTTTGGTTTTTCGCGCGATGATATTGGTAGTTTCTTACCTGACTATATCAAGAAAGGTATCTTGCCTTTTGACCCTTTTCAAACCATTGACCAGGAAGGAATCGGAGAATTAATCAAGATAGGTATCCAGCGCGGACGCAAAACGCGCCGTGACTTAGAAGTAGGTATCTGTGGTGAGCATGGCGGTGAGCCACGTTCCGTAGAATTCTGTCATCGCGTAGGTATGAATTATGTGAGCTGTTCGCCTTTTCGGGTTCCCATTGCTATATTAGCTGCAGCCCAGGCAGCACTGAAGGAGAAAAAATAGCGTTGCGTTTACCGTTAACTGTAACACGGTAAACGGTACACGGTAAACGGTTAACGAAACCCTCATATAAAGAGGAAGGGTAATGGAAGCGCTAAGAACTTACCTCAAGGAAATCAGGAACATCCCTTTATTGACTCCTAAAGAAGAGAGAGGTTTAACCAGGAAGATAAAAAGGGGTGATGAGCAGGCGCGTAAAACAATGATTCGCGCAAACCTGCGTCTGGTAATTAATATTGCCAAAAGATATATGTATTTAGGGACGCCGCTTTTAGACTTAATAGAAGAAGGGAACCTCGGTTTAATGAAGGCAGTGGATAGGTTTAACCCGCGAAAAGGTTACCGCTTTTCTACCTATGCTGCCTGGTGGATTAGACAGGCGATTATGCGTTCGATATTGGAACAAGGTAAGATAATCCGCATCCCGGTTTATATGAGCGAACTCATTGTCAAGTGGAAGAAGACAGCAGAGCAGTTATCCCAGAAATTAAAACGCACGCCTACTGATGAAGAGATCGCCAGAAAAATGAAGCTCCCCAAGGATAAAATAGAACAGATAAACTTCTGGCTCTCTGCTACGACCTCTTCTTTAGAAACGCCTATTGGTGAGGAAGGCGAGAGTCAACTTTTAGATTTAGTCGAGGACCAGACTGTGGTATCACCTGACCATGAGATAGAGCATTTTTTAGATAAAGAAAGAGTGGGCAAGCTGCTAGGCATAATGACCCAGAGAGAAAAAGAAGTTTTAGATATGCGCTTTGGCCTGATTGATGGAAAAAGACACACCCTGGCTGAGGTAGCCAAAAAATTAAGGGTTTCGCGGGAACGGGTAAGACAGATCGAGGAAGAGGCTTTAAAAAAATTAAGAAAATTTATCCAACAACAGGAGAAAGGATTGTGACCAAAAAGATAGAACTAAAAAAGTATATCCGCAGCATCCCCGATTTTCCTAAGCCGGGAATACTCTTCAGGGATATTACTACTTTATTAAAAGATAAGAAGGCGTTTAAATCCGCTGTTGAGTCCCTGGTCAATAAATATAAAAAGAAAAAGATAGACAAGGTTGTAGCGGTGGAGGCCAGGGGATTTATATTAGGCGGGGTCCTGGCGCATAAATTAGGGGTAGGATTTGTGCCTGTGCGTAAACCTGGAAAGCTCCCCTGGAAAACCAATTCTGTAACCTATGCTTTAGAATATGGAACTGATACCTTAGAAATGCATCACGATGCGATTAACCCTGGCGAGAGGGTTTTGATTGTAGATGACCTTTTGGCTACAGGTGGGACAGTAAAGGCAGTCACAGATTTAGTGAAACAACTCCAAGGGAAAATTATCGGCATTGCTTTTTTAATTGAGCTCACGGACTTAAAAGGTAAAGACAAACTCAGAGGTTACCCGGTTTATTCTTTGATAAAATACTATTAAGCTACAAATAACCTGCAGCTTTGCTCGCAGCACTGAAATTTTTTGCCGTCTGCTACGGTTTACTTCGTCGCTACGGATAGCCTGTATCGGATTAGCGTCCTTGAGCTCCTCGTAAATCCTTGCAGACTTTTGCCAAAAATTTTCTAATGTGCTGCTCCCAAACCCTCCGGCTATTTGTAGCTAGTAAGTGATGCCCCTGTAGCTCATAAGGATAGAGCAGCAGTTTCCTAAACTGCGTGTGGCAGGTTCGATTCCTGCCAGGGGCACTTATTAAAACATGTATAATCTACATTGTCATTCCTTATTAAGTGATGGTGTCCTGCTTCCTTCGGAAGTAGCAGTGCGCTATTTAGCCGCGGGTTATAAAGTAATTGCCATTACTGACCATGTGGATTATAGCAATATCGAAAGCACAGTTAATTCCATATTAGAATTTAGCCGACATTGGCCCAAAGACGCAAAGATAAAGGTTCTGCCAGGCATAGAATTAACTCACGTCCCGCCAGAACAATTTAAACCTTTAGCTAAATATGCGAGGAGTAAAGGAATGAAAATTATCGTGGGGCACGGTGAAACCTTGGTTGAGCCGGTAATTAAAGGAACAAACCGCGCTGCCTTAGAAGCAGATATTGATATCCTGGCTCATCCAGGACTAATTAGCGAGACAGAGGCAAAATTAGCCCGGAAAAAAGGCATATTCTTAGAGATAACCAGCCGCAAAGGGCATTGTGATACTAATCCCCACGTAGTAGAACAAGCCTTAAAAGCAGGAGCAAAATTAATACTCAACACAGACAGTCATGCGCCGGAGGACATCATTCCCGCAGAGCAATTGATAAAAGTTGCCCGATACGCTGGCTTAAGTCAAAAAGATATAGATAAAATTTATCAGGATGTAAAAGGATTTTTGCGAGAAAGGGGGGTGAGATGAAAAATAAAATAATCAGCATCTTAGTTATTGGGTTATTGGGTTATTGGGTTATAGCGCTGTGCGGTTGCGCAGGACTTTCCCGAAAGGATACCGTACCCAGAAATGAATCTTTATTAGAACCCCAGACCATGCTCAAGTTTAGCGATATTCCCACTCCAGCAGGTTTTAAGTTATTGACTCAGGATTCTTATACTTTTGAAAGCGCAGGTATACGCGTGGGTATGTTAAAGTATCAAGGCAAGGCAGATGTAGAGCAGGTGGTTAATTTCTACAAAGACCAGATGCCGCTTTATAACTGGAATTTATTGAACGCAATAGAATACGGTGAGCGTCTCCTGAACTTTGAGCGGGAACAAGAGACCTGTATTATCCGTTTATTACCCAAAGGTAATAATATTACCATTGCTATTGCTTTGGGTCCAAAGGGCGGAGCTCGACCTAAAAAGGCGGATAAGCCGGTTCCGGTTAAGTAGGAAGCT
>JAGUYA010000138.1 GCA_020061545.1 Candidatus Omnitrophota bacterium | reverse complement strand
CCTTCCTTTAATTTATATTGACCTCTTAAAAATAGCATATAAGATATATGTTTAGGTATTTCTTGTTTCTGGTGTTCCTGGAACAGGAGAAAGGCATTGTTTGAGGCGGCTCGCCGTTTCGGCTGTAGTAAGGTTGCCTTAGGTCATCATAAAAGATGATGTTGTCGAAACTATTCTCTTAAATTTATTTTTCCACGGTGAGATTTCTGCAATGTCGCCAAAGCAGGAATTGTTTAATGGTAAAATTACCATTATTGGACCCTTTGTCTATGTAGAAGAGGAAATGATTAAGCGTTTTGCCAAGTCTATCCGTTTTCCTCACGAAAAGTGCGCCTGTCCAAATTCATTTATTTCCCAACGCACAAAGATTGCCAATATTATCAAGGATTTAAAGAAAGTCTGCCCGGATGTAAAAACCAATATATTTAGAAGCGTGAAAAGAATAAAAGAGGATTATTTGCTTTAAGAAACAAGAAGATAGTGGTATAATTTTATATTAGAAAAAAGTAGTCAGCAGAGAGGAAGAAATCAATGATTTGGGTGATCGGGATACTGTTTTTGTTTTTTTCTTTAGTTGTTCTGGGTATTGTCTTTAAGATATTTTCTTTGGTCAATGAACGGTTAGAACAGATGCAGAAGTCTATGCAAGAGGCAAATAAGATTATCGGACAGAGCTTAGGTAATGCCACCAATATCTTCGGTAATGTAGAGGAACAATTGGGGAAGTTAGAAACAACCAATACCCAGATATTGGAAGTGAGTAAAAATATCTCCAGCCTCCAGGAACTTTTACGTGCCCCAAAATTTAGAGGCCAGATGGGCGAGACCCTTCTTGAGAATCTATTGTCACAGGTTTTACCCAAAGAGTCTTTCCAGATGCAATATAGGTTTAGGTCAACCGATACTGTAGATGCGGTAATTAGATTAGGGGAACGGCTTGTGCCCATCGATGCAAAGTTTACCTTAGAGAATTTTCAGAAGATATTAGATGCCCAGGATGATGAGACAAAAGATATATACCGCAAGAAGTTCATTCAGGACGTAAAAAACCGTATTGATGAAATTGCGACAAAATATATTTTACCCCAGGAGAACACCTATGATTTTGCCCTGATGTATATTCCTGCTGAGAATGTCTATTACGAATTAATCATTAAAGAAGACCTTATTTCCTATTGCGTGTCCAAAAAGGTGATTCCGGTTTCACCCAATACCTTTTATGCCTACTTACAGGTAATCTGTCTGGGATTAAAGGGCTTAAAAATAGAAGAAAATGCCAAGATGATATTGAAAAATTTAAGTACGCTATCTATCGAAATCAATAAATTCAAAGAAGATTTTGATACTTTAGGCGTCCATCTTACCAATGCCAGTAGTAAATACTTAGATAGCCAAAAGAAGCTCGAGAGATTTTCAGACAAACTTACTAATATCCAAGAGAGTAAACCCCGTTAGAGAACTTTATCCTTTAACAGGATGAACTTTCTCTAACGGGGTAAACAAATAGAAGCTAAGTAAAAGTTCGACTATGAGCCAAGAGGTAAAAAATCCAGGCGTAGCAGCAGTGCTTTCCTTTGTATTTAATGGCTTGGGTCAGCTCTATAACGGTCAGATTGCCAAAGGTCTGGCCATTATTTTTCTCTCTAGTTTAAGTATACTTATTTTTATAATGGGTAGCATATTCATTGGCTTCGGGCTTTTAGGTAAAATTATATTTGGAAGAGAGTTATTCTTGGGTCTGTTATTATTCTGCCTGGGATTAATTCTTATTTGTATTATAGGTATATACAGTATTTTTGATGCCTATCGCGTTGCTTCCCAGAAGTGATTTTAAATATTCGCGTCATATCAAAGTCCGGTAGAAACCTCATTAAAAAAGAAAATAATTATTTCAAGGTATATCTCACCCAACCCGCACATAGCGGCCTTGCCAATAAGCAGTTAATAGAATTATTAGCCAAACACCTTAACCTAAAAAAGTATCAAATTAAGATTATTCAGGGTGAGAAGTCAAGGGATAAGGTGATAGAAATCGATGTCCCATCCGAACCTTTCCCATTTAAATCTGGCACTTCGACTTCGCTTGAGTGTCACCCCGAGTAAAATCGAGGGGCTGGTTTGTGCCTTTAGTACCCGTGCGTCGGGGAATATGTCGGTGTTCTACAGCAATACCAAAGACGCATTAGAAAACCGCCGAAATTTTTTACAGGAATTAGGCATTGATTATCGTGACTTGGTATGTGCACAACAGGTTCACGGTAGTCAAGCCAGATATATCCAAGAGACTGATAAAGGTAAAGGAGCCTTATCTTATGATACTGCAATACCCGATACAGATGCCCTTATTACCCATGAGCGTAATCTACCTTTGGCTGTATTTACTGCTGATTGTCTCTCTGTTTTTATATATGACCACAGGACGCCCGGTATTGGATTAGTGCATGCCGGTTGGCGTAGCACTCGAGACCATATCGTAGGAAAAACCGTAAAATTAATGCAGGAAAAATTCAATACCGAAGTGAAAGATTTATCTGTGAGTTTTGGTCCAGCCATAGGAAGCTGTTGCTATACAGTGAGAGAAGATTTTACTGATTTCTTCCCCGGTGATTTAATCAAAAGAAATAACCATTATTATCTTGATTTGGTGAGAATAAATAAAAGACAACTCCTGGATTTAGGGGTTAAGGATAAAAATATCTTTGATTCCCAAATTTGTACCTCCTGTCGTAATGAAGAATTCTTTTCTTATCGTAAAGAAGGAACTGGCTGCGGCAGGATGATGTCAATTATAATGCTCGCATGATTCCTTTAAGAAACGAGAATCCTACCAAAACATTTCCCTTCGTTACTATAACCATAATTTTAATCAATAGCCTGGTATTTATCTATGAGTTAACTCAAAGAGAGACTCAGCTGCAAGATAAGATTATGCAATTTGCGGTTATCCCTTATGACCTGATACATCTGCATAACCCTAAGGTTTTATTAACCTTAGTTACCTCATTATTTTTTCATGCTGGGTTTGTCCATATATTCGGTAATATGTTATATCTATGGGTATTCGGAAATAATATTGAGGACAGATTAGGGCATCTGAGGTTCACGTTTTTCTATATTCTCTGCGGCGCCGTCGCCACCTTTGGTCATATTCTCACTGCCTGGAATTCTAAATTACCGGTTCTGGGAGCAAGCGGAGCGATTTCAGCGGTATTGGGGGCATACCTAATTTTATATCCGCGGGCAAAGATATTGGTATTAATACCTTTATTTTATATCTGGCGTATTGCCAAGGTTCAAGCCTTATGGTTTTTAGTATTTTGGATAATATTACAGTTTTTATATGGCGCAACCTCATCAGCATTGACAAAAGGAGATACCGGTGGAGGCGTGGCCTGGTTTGCCCATATTACAGGTTTTTTTGCCGGTATATTATTTTTGCGTTTATTCTTAAAGAAAGATACCCAGGCAAGCAGAGATCGATGATGATTTCTAAAGAATTAAGAGATTATATCCAGAAGAGTTTCAAGCGAGGTCACGTGATCTGCCTTTCGGGTGCAGGAATATCTTATGAATCCGGTATTCCTACTTTTAGGGGTCAAGGCGGCTTGTGGGAGAAATACGACCCCGCTCTTTATGCTCATCTTGAAGGTTTAACCCAACTTTTTAAAACCAATCCTATAAAGGTCATTGATTTTATTATAGACTTTTATTCTGTAATTTTGAAAGCATATCCTAATCCTGCGCACCGCGCCCTGGCTATTCTAGAAAAAGAGAATATATTAACGAGCACGATTACGCAAAACATTGATGGCTTGCATCAGGAAGCAGGGAGTCGCAATGTTATCGAACTGCACGGTAATGCCTTTAGGATAAGATGTAATTGCGCTCCTGACAAAACACGCGTCTTGGCAAAGGATGAAATAAAAGAAATGATAGGGTTACTTAAAAACCATAAAAATTCGCGTATAAAAATACTGAGGGTCTTAAGCCGTTATTTTCCCCGCTGTTTAAACTGCGGTTGCCGATATCGTATTGATATTGTTTTGTTCGGCGAGATGTTACCTCAGGATGAGCTATCCCGTGCATATAAAGAGTTAAATAATTGTCATGTACTTTTAATTATAGGTAGCTCTTTAGTTGTATATCCGGCAGCAGGCCTACCTTTATATGCGAAAGTTAGAGGTGCCCAGTTAATCGAGATAAATAACGAGCCTTCTGGTTTATCGGATTTATGCGATTATAGAATTCTTGGCCAAGCTGGTGAAATATTGACGGAAATTTTAGGTGTATTAGGATATGCATAAATATTATTTGGAATTCATCTTAAATATGCAGGCTGTTTCCCTTGAGGCCCTAAAGAATTCTCTAATAGAATTCGGAGAGAATTTAGAGATATCTCAACTGCCACAGAATAACACTAAAGGTAAACCCCGCCCTTTCTGCTACGAAGGACCACCTAATAGTGAGAAAGGGCGGGGTAAAGATTTTAAAATTCGCATATCTACCGAAGACCCCACCATTATATTTGATACCTGCGCCCAGTTTGGAAGGTTAAGGTCAATAAAAAT
>JAGUYA010000025.1 GCA_020061545.1 Candidatus Omnitrophota bacterium | reverse complement strand
ATGGGTGGGTGTTTTGGGATTCTCTTCAATATTGATTTTACCGATTTTTATTCTTTTCTCGTATTCTTTGGATAGCTCCTCAATAATGGGTGCGACCATCTTGCAGGGACCACACCAGGTAGCCCAGTAATCTACTAATACCGGTAGCTCAGATTCTAAGACCTCTTTTTTAAAATTATTGTCTGTTAAGTGTAATAAAGCCATTTTATATCTAAGGATTAATAAATGGTGGAATGAATTTATAAAATATCACAAATGGAGGGTAAATGCAAGGAATTTTAGGAGGTCTAATTTTAGTGTTTTGTTCTCAAGGCGCTCAAAAATTTTTGCTTTGCGCAAAAGTCATGGGCTGGATATAAAAAGCGGCTTTCTCTGTAAAAAGGCCAGGCAGTATTTTAGAAATAAAGGAAATTTACTATAGCGGCTAAACAGTATTTTTAGAAAATTATTATAATCATTTAAGGCTAAAGACGCATCGCGGCTTGACAAAGCATGATGGCTGTATCTGGCTTCTTCAAATTTAGCAGTAAATCTTAAAAAAAGATTATCTTCTATAGAATAACTTTTCTGGACTAATTCGGCATAAGAAAGCGGGGGGAGCCACTCTTTATAACTTAAATTAAAAATTGCTAATATTTTCTTTGTATTCTCATAAAGATTGACTATGAACTCTGCTGGATTCTTATCCAAAGAATTCTTTAAATTATTTTTTTTCTTTTCGGTTAAAACATACAAAATAATAAATATCGCAGCCATACCTAAAAATAAGAAGAATACCCCTTTAATAATCACATATATCAACCAATCCATTGTAACGACAATCCTGATATTAGCAGGAAGGCTTTCTATCCCTAAATATTCAGCATGTACCTTGGTCTCTCCAAATTTTAAGGGCAGGATTTTACCTTTTTCTATTTTGACGATGCGCAGGTTAGCAACTTTCCAAGTAACTAAAGAAGTGATATCTTTGTGTGCAGAATCGCTATAATACCCTTGAGCCTTTAATTCCAAACTCTCCTTCATCGATAACCGTGCATTTTGAGGCGAAAGAATTATAGAAACTAATTTAGGCCCTTCTACTACCACTGAAGCAGGCAGACTCTTTATTCCTTGAAATTCTACATAAACCATAATCTCTCCAACGGAATGCGTAGAAACTTTGCCTTCAGATACAGAAGCGATACTATTATCTGTGCCTGTCCATTTTCCGAGAAGCGTTAAATCTTCCTGAGAATCATCACTATACACGCCCAAGGCAACAAGTTGTATCTCTGTACCCAAGGCAATTCTTGAATAATCAGGAATTATTTTTATAAGCATCAACTTTTCTTCTTTTTTCCCGAGAATCTCTTCTTGAGTTTTGATATCTTTTTCTTTAATGCTTTCCTGGGATTTCAATAAATCTTCTAAGAATTTTTGGTAATCTTCTATATTTTTTATATTATCTAAGGCTCCTTCTATTTCCATTAGCTTATCTATAGGCAAATTAGACCTCTTTAATTTTTCCTTTAGCTTTTCAATCTCTTCTGGAAGGATAAATTCTGATAATATATCCAAGATTTCCTCTGCGTCTTTTATAAGACCCCGAAATTGAGAAGGCACTGTATATTTTAATATCTTGATTTTATTCTCTACATTACTAAAGTCAAAAAGCCTCTCTATCTGTTCAATATCCGAAAGTAAGTTTGCAAATTCTTTCTTTAATGGTCCGTCCAAAGAATCAATCTTTTTCTTTAAATAACTCATTTTTTGATGATAAATCCACAAAGTCTTCCATTCTTTAAATTGTCCGATGGGTTCTTTTAAGTCTCTCTTTATCTTAATATCTACGGAAGACTTATTAATGATTTCCTGCAACTCTTTTTCATATTCACGAATTTGTGGATAAAAATTACTATATTGTATCTTATTGACTCGCCTTAAAATAGAAATTCTCTCCGTTATATTAAAAGCATTCCTTTTTAAAATATCCATTATATTTTCTTTTATTCTTTTTAAATTAAGCAAAGTTTTCTTATCTACATAATCCTTTATAAGAAAGGTTATTCCTTCTGTATCTCCTTTTTCTAATCCGGGTCCGAGTCTTCTTAGATAATCAATAAGTCCTGACTCTGCTTTTTTAACCTCCATAAAAGAGGGTAATTCCTTTATCAAAGAGCTAAGAAGAGCCAGAGCCTCGTATCTTTCCCTGCTGGATTTAAACTTAGGAATTAACTCCGTTACTTCTTCTTGAATCTTATCCTGCAAATCATAATA
Source organism: Candidatus Omnitrophota bacterium (assembly GCA_020061545.1). Lineage (GTDB taxonomy): Bacteria > Omnitrophota > Gorgyraeia > Gygaellales > Profunditerraquicolaceae > JAGUYA01. The sequence continues at coordinate 2,952 of JAGUYA010000025.1, read as the reverse complement.
TTCCTTTTCCAGGACTTCCAAACTCTCATCTTCTTTGAGGAAAAAACCCCCTTCCTCAATCTTTTCTAATCTAAAGTGAGAAAAGAGTAACCAAGAAATGAATATGATTATTAAAAAAAACGCTACTGTGAGAAAAAAAGGGTAATGCCATTTAAATTTTCTTACCTTTTCTGACTTAGGCTTCAGCAACGCATAAAATTTAATCTTAAGGATTGCTATCCAACAAATAATATAAATCAAAACTAACATAGCATGCACTTCATTATAATCTTTTACGAATACGGGAAAACACATAAATAAGGGAAGACTTAAGGCCTGAATATAAGTCAGGGAGGGAGGAAAACAACTATTAAAACTAAAGATGACCTCTAAGATAATTACTCCTTTTATAGATGTAAGGATGACTTCTCTATAGAGTAAAGAGGAATTTAGTAACGAATATATTATCCAAATAAAAACTCCCAAGACAGAGAGATTTATAAAAATTCTCGTTAAGGAGCTTTGTTTATTACGATTAAACCAGCTGAAAGAAAAACCGCCAATTAGGCTAAGAGTAAAATATAACCGATATGGCGATAGAATACCCCCGAACAGAAAGATTACCGCCTCAAGAAGAAAGAATGTAAATAAAAGCTCTAAAAATAAATATCGATTTTTTTCTTCCATCTCCTCACTTATTTAATAAAGTCCTGTTCTAAATTATCTCCGCAGGAAAAAAATATAGGAGCGAAATCAAATGCCTCTGGTAATTTCATTTCTGGATATTTTATAATCTTTCGTTTTTCGGATGGATGCAAAAATGAAGAAGCAATCAATATCAAGGGAACCAAAGAGATATTCCTTGCCTTCAGAGATAACATCGCAGGTAAGAACTCCCAATCTTGATCCAGCATGATCACAATCAAACTGGAATCATTGGGGATGTGGGGAGCAAATTCCTGCAAGAGCTCGTCCAGATTGATCCTACTTTCTGCCTGGGCTATAGTGAGAGCTCTAAATATATCCTCTAAATGTTCTGCGCCTTTATTAAAAGGGATATGCGCTATCTCTCCTATGTGGGCAATAAGTTCCAAAGAGACATTTCTTTCAATAAAATATTTAGCCACAGAAGCAGCTATCTTTATGATGTATTCTGCTACGCTCTCTTTACCTTCACCAAAATTTTTATCTTTCTCTAAGTTAAATATAATGGTTGCTCTATAGAAGGCATGCTGTTGAAATTGCTTAACGATTAATATATTTTTTCGTGCAGTAGAAAACCAATGGATCTTTTTATAAGGATCCCCTCGTTTATATTCCATAATCCCATAAAATTCTTCTTCGTCTCCACTAACTCGGCTTGTCCCTATTCCAAACCAAGGAAGGATTCCTTTTACTAAAGGAGGAAACTTTTTAATACTAAATGTTTGTGGATAAACATAGAGTTCAGAATAGATAAAATAGGTCTTCTTTAAGAAGAACAGGCCCCAGGGGTCAAAAAGATAAATAAAAAATGGACCTATTTCGTATCTTCCTCTTCGCGGGCATTGACAACGGTATTTTAAACTTAATGTTGATCTGGCGCCTAGATATTCTAATAAAAATCTTTTTTTTCTTTCTTGAGAAATTGCGAAGGTGAGACAATCCTCTAAGACAAAATTAATGATTGGCAGAAAACCATTATTACTAATTACGGTTTCTATTTCTAAAATATCGTCCTCTTCTATCGTAGCTATGGTTCTTCTTGTCAAAGACAATTTTATTCCAAAGTATTCTATGGCAATCCATGCCAGGCTTACAGCTACGACAGACATCAAAAACCAAAAAAAGAAATAGAAAAATTCTATGGATGTCCTAAGCGCAATAATAAGATCGAATACTATAATAATGAAGAGAGATATCCACTTTGTGAGGAATATTTTAAGCATATTTGGTTTTTAAGGGATGGGTGTGTTTCTAAGTAACTCAGAAATTATATGTTCGGGAGTTTTGCCCGCAATTAAGGCTTTGGGCTGCAAAATTAGCCTATGCTTTAATACCCAAGGCAGGAGATTAAATACATCGTCAGGGACAGCATAATCCCGACCCTCTAAAAGGGCCCAGGCACAACTTGCCTTCATAAGTGCAATAGAAGCACGTGGACTGGCTCCTAACTTCACCTCTTCTTTTTTTCGGGTAGAAGAGACAAGATTTACAATATATTTTAAGATATGGGCAGATACATCTATTTTCTTTACCTCCTCTTGCAGCCTTAAAACATCCTCTAAACTTAGAACCGGCTGGAGACTCTCAATGGGATGTTGTATCTTTTGCTCTGAGATAACCCTTACTTCTTCCTCAACATTTAGATAACCAATATTTATCTTCATTAAGAATCTATCTATCTGTGCCTCTGGTAAAGGATAGGTTCCTTGATATTCTATAGGATTCTGGGTAGCTACTACCATAAAAGGTTGAGGTAAAGTAAAGGTCTGACCATCCAAAGAAACCTTATATTCCTGCATACATTCTAGAAGCGCGGATTGAGTACGTGGAGTAGTTCTATTAATCTCATCGGCTAAAAGTATATTAGTAAATACAGGGCCTTTCTTAAGATCAAAATTTCTTGTTTGAGGATTAAAGATAAGTCCTCCAGTAACATCCGAAGGGAGAAGGTCAGGCGTAAACTGAATCCTTTTAAAATCTGCGCTTATTGATTTAGCTAAAGCCAAAGCAAGCATTGTCTTGCCAAGACCAGGGACATCCTCAATTAAAATATGGCCGTTGGTCAAAAGACCCACAATTAATAATTTTACTGTCTCGGTCTTACCCACAATCACCTTCTCCATATTGTCTATTATTCTCTTCAAATTCTCACTATGCATATTCCCACTCCTTTCTTAATAATAGTAGGGCTTCACAAAAATCATATTTTTATGATTACGCAGATTAAAATTCAGATTACACAGAGAGCTCTGAAAAACCTTAGATTCT